>CAJUGZ010000098.1 GCA_910585855.1 uncultured Lachnospiraceae bacterium
GTTGGATGAACCGAAATCAGAAGCCATAGACTTTCTTACCGTTTGGAGCGGAGCAAGCAAAGAACAGGAGCAAACCGCCTCTGGCGTCCGGTGAAAGCCAACCCTTTTCGGTAACATCCTATCTTCACTTTGAAATTATCATGGAAATAGGTAATCTTATAAAAATTTTAGTTTATAAGTTTATCCTGGTCTGAAAAAATCCCTAATTGACAAACCCTCTCTCTTCACGTAAAATAAAAAAGACTTTATTTTACCAAAAATAAGAAAAAAGGAGATTTCTATGAACCTAACAGTTGGTTTTTTAGGGCTGGGACTAATCGGCGGCTCAATCGCAAAAAGTATCCGAAAATACCATCCCGATTATACATTAATTGGCTACAATCATAATTACGAAACAGCTCTTCTTGCAAAAAAAGAACATGTTATTGATATTGCAGCAAAAGAAGTAGATGCTTCTTTTTCTGATTGTGATCTAATCTATCTTTGTATGCCGGTTTCTTTTAATGAAGAATATCTGTTAAAAATAAAACCCTATTTAAAAACAGGCTGTATTTTAACGGATGTCGGAAGTGTAAAAGGAACCATTCATCATGCAGTCAAACGACTTTCTTTAGAAAAATTTTTTATTGGCGGGCATCCAATGGCAGGATCAGAAAAAACAGGTTTTTCTAATTCTACCGATCATTTATTAGAAAATGCCTATTATATTCTTACACCATGTGAAGATACTCCAAAAGAAGCGATTGACCGCTTCTATACACTGATTGCTTCTATAAAAGCAATTCCGATTATTTTAAATGCAAAAGAACATGACTACGCTGTAGCAAATATCAGCCATCTGCCTCATCTTATCGCTTCTAGTTTGGTAAATTTAGTAAAAACTTCCGATTCGGAAAAAGAAACCATGAAAACTCTGGCAGCCGGAGGTTTTAAAGATATTACCAGAATTGCTTCTTCCTCTCCGGTGATGTGGCAGCAGATTTGTTTGACAAACAAAGAAAATATTGTAAAAACTATGGAACACTATATTTCCTATTTTTCGGAAATTAAACAGGCGATTGAACAAGAAGACAAGGATTATCTCTATCGTTTTTTTGAACAGGCGCAGTATTACCGCAATTCCATTCCCACAAAAACTTCTGGCCCAATTACTACAGTCTATGCTATGTATTGTGACTTAATAGATGAAGCGGGAAGTTTAGCAAAAGTCGTTGTTGTTTTAGCAGAACATCATATCAGTATTAAAAATATCGGAATTACCCATACTCGAGATTTTCAAGAAGAAACGCTTCGAATCGAATTTTACGAAAAAGATGCTATGCTACTTGCTCAGCAGTTATTAGAACAGCTTCACTATCCAGTTACAATCTGCTCTTAGTGAACTACCCATCACCTAAATTTTTTAGAAAGGTATTTGGTTATGATTACTCAAAAATATTATACTGTTACGCCGATTTCCTCTCCTTCTATTATCGAAACAGAAGTACCGGGATCAAAAAGTATTACCAATCGGGCTCTTTTATTAGCTGCCTTAGCAAATGGAACAAGTACAATAAAAGGAGCTCTTTTCAGCGAAGATTCCCGATATTTTCTGCAGTGTTTAATTGATTTAGGATTTTCTGTTGCAATAGATGAAGCAGCGCATACCGTTTCCGTTACAGGATGCAATGGAAAAATTCCTAAAAAAGAGGCGCATATCTATGTTGGAAGTGCTGGAACGGCTGCCCGTTTTCTAACAGCTATGCTTGGACTTTCCGATGGAGTTTATTTTCTAGACGCCTCTGAACAAATGCGCAAACGCCCTATGAAGCCTCTTCTGGATGCATTGGAATCAATTGGAGTTCGAGTTGTCTATCAGGAAAAAGAAGGGTTTTTTCCCTTCACCCTCTATGGATGCAGTCAGACAAAATCTGCTGTTCAAATAGATATTTCTAACAGCAGCCAATTTTTAAGTGCGCTTTTAATGTCTGCACCTTTAAAACAGGAAGGTTTTTCGATTGAATTAATAGGCGGACATGCACTTTCTTATGTTAAAATTACAGCAAAAATGATGGCACAGTTTGGATGTCAGATTCTTCAGACTGATGCACAGACCTATCAGATTCCCCCTTTACAGTCTTATCAGGCACAGGAATATTATGTTGAACCTGATGTTTCTGCTGCCTGTTATTTTTATGCAATGTCTCCTTTACTTCATACAAAAACTTTAGTACACCGAATTCACTTAGATTCTATGCAGGGAGATATTCGTTTTCTTTCTATTTTAGAAGAAATGGGATGTGTTCTAACTGATACACCGGACGGAATTCTGTTATCTGCTCCTGACTGTGGAAAATATCGTGGAATTTGTGTGGATATGAGCGATTGTTCAGATCAGACTATGACACTTGCAGCGATTGCACCTTTTGCTGACGGAGCTGTAAAAATTCGAGGAATCGAACATATTCGGCTTCAGGAGAGCAATCGAATTTCAGCAATCTGTCAGGAGTTAAAACGAATGGGCATTTCCTGTCAGGAAGTTGATACCGGAATTGATATTCTTCCCGGAGTTCCTCATGCTGCTGTTATAGAAACCTATGAAGATCATCGGATTGCTATGGCATTTTCTCTTGTTGGACTTCGTATACCCGGAATAGTAATTTCCAATCCCCAATGCTGCAAAAAAACTTTTGAAAATTATTTTGATATTTTAGATAAAATCACAAATAGGAAACCTTTAGAATAAGGATATCACAATCCTACCGACTTTAGACTCTTGATTTATAGTTTATTATTTTCCCGATGGGGACGCTGAAATTGGAAGGAAGGTCTATTCCGAACCTGCTTTCGCTTAGCATTTCCTCGTAGACCTTTCTTCCAATTCCAGCTATGTATACCAGACAAAAACAGTGCTGCTTGTTGTAAAGATTTATCTTTCCTATTTATGATTCATATTATACTTTCCGCATATAACTAATATTACAGCAGCTGCCAAAATGAAAAGTAAAATAATCGTAATTAAAATAGTTTTATTTGAGTTTGATTTTTCTTGCAGTTCTTCTGCAAAATCTTCTTCTGTTTCCAATTCTTGTATTACTATCTGTTCTTCCTGATTAAGACTAGACAATTCTTCTGTTGTTTCTAAAATATTTTCTTCTGATTGTTTGGATGCCGTTTTTAAATCTTCTCTCTTCTCTTTTTGTACAATAGCCTCCTCTTTCTTTTTTTGAACAGATTCTGATTCTTTTATTGTTTCTTTTTCCGTTTCTCCTTCTTTTTCTTCTTCCTTTTCTGCCAGTTTTTTCTTATCTGCCTTGTTATTGATATTTTTACTTTCACTGAGAATCTTTATTAACTGTTCATAATTTATTTGATTTTTTTCTAATAATTCCTGTATTGGCTTTTGCTTTACAAATAATTGTTCAAACTCTTTTACTTGAGTTTCTTTCTCTGTAAGCTGAGTTGTCAATCGTTCTATCTGTTCTTTTAATTCTTTTATTTCTCTGTCCTTATCCGTTATTATTTCTGATAATCGTTTCTTTTCCAATACAAAATTCTCAATTTCTTTTACTTTTGACTGCAAATTCTTTTCTAACTCTGCAATTTTATCTTGCTGCAAACGATTCTTTTTTTCTAAATCAGCTATATTAGATAAACTAGATGGAAGCAACGAATTTATAGAAGATGATGAATCTGACTCATCTTCTGAACCAGACGAATCTGTATTATCTGTAAAATCGGACGGGGTAGTTTCCTCCGGTTTATCTGTAGTATCCGATGGCGTAGTTTCCTCTGGCTTGTTTGTAGTATCTGATGGTTTCGTTTCATCTGGTTTGTCTGTAGTATCTGACGGCGCAGTTTCCTCTGGTTTATCTGGCGTATCTGGCGGGCTTGATAGAATTTCTTTTTTTAGGTTTTCTACTTCTGCTTTTAACTTATTATTTTCTGATTCAACCCCTATTTTTTCCTGCACAAGTTCTTTTATTTGTTGTTCTAAAGAATTTATAACCTGTCCTGACTCTTCTGCTTTTTTGGTCTGTTCGGCTAATTGTTCCGCTAATTCCAGTACTTTATTTAAAACAGTTTTAAGCTGTTCAGGCAAGTTTTCCTGTTCTTCTTCGGATGGTTTGATTCCTAACTGTTTTATTAATTTTTCTATAATTGTAATATAATATTTCAGTTGTTCTCTCATATCAGATACAGTGTGAATCACTTTTTGATAATCGGCAGACTCTTCTAAATCTAATATCTTTTTTAATGTTTCTAAATATTGATCGGTCTGCTGTTTTTGTTCGTTTATTTCTTTTTGCAGTTCTTTGATTGTTTCTGATAAAACGGTTTCTCTTTCTAGTAATTGTTTTATCGTTTCTGACATATTCTGCTGCTGTTTTACCATATCAGATAACTCTTTATAGATATTATTAAAACGTGCCGTTACGGCTGAACCTGTTACAACAGCAGAACCTGTTGCCGTACTGCTTTCGTCTTTTATTTTTATTAAAACTTCTACTTTATTCAGATATTCCCAATATTCTGTTATAGTCTTTTTTATATCAGAAACGGCTTGAGAAATCTCTTGTAAATCCGCTTTTGAATCCAGTGATAATATATCTTTTAAATGATTTAAAAATTGATCGATTACTTCCTTTTGGCTTTGTATCTGTTCTAATAAAATTTTTATTTCTTCCTTATTTTCTATGGAAATATCCTCTTTTTCTAAAAAAGATAAAAGAATTTCCTTTAAAAATTCCTGTTGTTTTACAATAACTTGTATTTCTTTATAGGCTTTATCTGCTTCTTCCTTTGTCTGTTCTCCTGTAGATGGAGTATTATTTTCGTTTTCCTTCGGATAAATCAATGTTTTTATCTGATTTAGAAATTTATCATATTCCATTACTTTATCTTTTAGATTTGATACAGTCTGATAAATCTCTTCCTTTGTGCCAGCAGCACCAAAACCTAATAGTTCACTTAATGTTTTATAAAATTGTTTCAGATCATTTGCATATGTTTTCAATGCATGAATCTTTACAAAAATTGCTTCTGTCTGCTCCATTTCTTCTGTATTTTCTGCTCCATAATCACCTTCTAATTGATTTTCAATCTGATCTTTTAAATCCTCTAAATACCGCAGTTTTTGTTCAATTTTATTTACAATCTCATTTAATTGACTCTTTAATGAACCAGTATTTACAATTCCAAAAGTATTCTTTAAATCATTGAGTGTTTTTTCATAAAGTTCTAATTCTTCTTTTACTATATCTACTTTTTCTTGTAATTGTTTAAAAAAATCATGATTTACAGCATCCTCTATATTAGAAACACTGTCTTTTATTCCTAATTTTTCTGCAATTTGATTGATTTCTTCAACAACTACTGCTTCATTTTTCTTTATTTTTTCTATTTCTTGCTGAAATTTTATCAGGATATCTGATAGATTTTTATACTCTTCCTCTTTACTTAGACCAAGAAGTTCTTCTATTTTTATTATATTATCTTTTATTTTAATAAATTCTTCTTCTTTTTGATGCAGTTGATAAATTGTTTCTTTTACTGCATTTTGTATATCTTTTAACTGCTGTTCGAAATCTCCCTTTAACTCAATATCTGTTCCAGCCTCGGCAAGTAATTCCTTTATAACAGATAAATTTTGCTTATAACTCTCTATCTCTTTCTGATAATTATTAATTTCTGCCGTTATCTGTTCTACCTTTGCTGCAAGCCCTTTATAATCTCCTTTTGATATACCTAATTCCTGCATAACCTCATCTAATTCTGGAGAATAACCGGTCACTGATACGATTGTATTATACCCGGTATTTCCTGTAGTAAGTACTATTTTTACCTGATTTTCTCCTAATAAAGAAATCGCATTATTTTCAATCAAATAATCACTTTCTTTTGCCAAAATAGAACTTTTATCAGAAAAATCAATCTGCACATCCAGCATATCCTTAGTTATAACAATTTTTTTATTGATATTATAACAGTTATCTCTATAATCTTCTGAATTATTATATTTATCATAGAAATTTCTATTCAGGACGGCTTGTACTCCTTCTATTTCTTTCCATACCGCATGTAACTTTACATCAGAAGCTGGCATAATAAAATTGATTTGATCTGACAATGGATCTTCAAAAGAAATAATTTGATCCTCTACTTCCCATCCACAGAAATAATAATGCTTTCTCTCTCCTGCCTGTACAGCAACAATTTCTTTATAGTCCATTTCTAATTGTTTTTCATTTTCATCTCCTATATTTATTATTGTCACAATATAGCGATTAATCTTCCAATTTGCCTTTATTTTTATATCAGAAGAACTCATAAGAAATGTCGTTACTGGATTAGAAGGATCTGCAAGTACAATATCTCCGCTTTCTACTTCCCAGCTTTCAAATGTATACCCTTCTTTTATACCAGCCTGAATTGTCACTGTCGATTGATAAAGCGGATGAAGTAACTCTGTGCCTCCTAAACCACTTCCCGATACCAAAACAGAATAAGTATCTTCGATCCAATTTGCACTTAAATGAACTGGCTCATCTGGCATAGTAAAAGTAAATACTGCTTCAAAATCCTCATTTAATACAAGACCGCCGCTTTTTACCGTCCAGCCATCAAAACGATACCCTTTCTTTTTACCGGCATTTATCGTAACAACAGAGCCATAAGAAACAGCATCTGAAAAACCGCCTGCACCCTCTCCTCCATCTTCTAAAATAACTGGATATTTATTTATTTCCCATACTGCATATAAAACCATATCTGAAACAGGATAAATCGTTCCTCCATCCCGAAACATCGCCTCTCCTCCTTCAGAAACCGACCATCCGGCAAATGAATATCCTGTTCTAGTAAAAGTATTGAAAGCAAGACTATCTCCATTTTTTGATAAAATCGAATTTTCCATATCACCGCTTCCGCCATTGGCATGGTAAGCAATTCTATAGGAATCCTGCACACTGTTTCCTTCTATTACCTGTAACGTTTTTTGCCTTATATCACCTTGATTCTCTTCAAATTCAATACAAGAAACCGCCTTTACTCTTTTATTTTCTGCCGTTATCCAGCCAATAACCCCAATAATTAACCAGATCAGCACAGAAACTGTCCACTGATTCCACGAAAAAAATATCTTCTTTCTGCTTTTTTTCATTTAATCTCCCCTTTCTTATTCTGAACCTAACTCAAAACTTTGCCTCCATTACCGATCTACTATTTTATTTTTTGTCTGACAAACACAGCCAGAATCCAAAGAAAAATCTATGAATGGTCATCATTTTTCATCGGCACTTAGGCACAATTTTTCCATACCTTATGTATCCGCTGCAAGAAAATACTAAGCGCAAGCGAACCTGAAATAGATCTTCCTTTGGATTCTGGTGTCCACAAAAATAAATTTATAGATCAATTTTTTTATTTACGGGATTTCATTTAATAATACGAATTATCTGATAAAATAAGATTGATTGATGTTGTCATACTACCATATTTTTTTCTATAAAGTCAAGATTCTTTTTTCTTTTTTGCACAGTTCAGTTACCATCCGATTACACTTTTCTTACACTATTTAACTAGAAACTATACCAACTTCCGTTTTATATTTTCTTTACAAATATAATATATCATATTACATGAGCATAACAAAAATAGCTGCCTCACTTTAGTGAAGCAGGGCAGCTATTTCTGTGTCTTTCCATAATGAAATTCTATCGTATATCCAATATTGAAATTATGTGTTAATTTCAAAATAAGGACACTTTGCATTTTTTGTATTCCATATTTCTCTTGGTATTCCATTTATATTAGGATATGCATTGCAACTATGAGGACCATTTTTTTCATATCCTTTACGTTTTTTACATCTATGACAAATCGTATAAAGATTTAGATGATACCAATCCACTACTTCTCCTGAAATTTTCTTTCCATTAATAATATTCATATACAATACCTTTCATCTTTTTCCAAAATATCCTCTGATATAGAAAAAATTAGCATATATCAGGATACAAAATAAACTCTTAGAAAAGTCTAAATGTTATCCTTTTTTTCTTTCGAAGTCAAGAAACAGCCAGATGCGGAAACCGTAGGCAGCCTGCAGTGACTTTGGAAAAAAGTTAGAAGTTCTTGACTTCTGCTTAAAAACCTAAGATTTTTTGCATATCCTGCTTCCATGCAGGGTATGCAAAAAAAGGGGCGTGTTTAGCCCATATATGTATCGAGAAAATACTGCCTTATGGCTAATAAAATCTTTTGATACGCCAGTCCCATTTTGGCTACCATATGGGCGAATTGCGCCCCGGTCTGTCCGGTTGGATGCAACCACGATGCAGAAGTCTTAGAACTTCTTACTTTTTGGAAAGCGGAACAGCAGGCTGCCTACGGTTTCCACATCTGGCGTCCCCCCATCTGAAACCTCTTTCATCCTTTATCACAATATACCAAGTTTCAAAAACCTAATACAGTCACTTTCTTTTTTATGACAAATGTAACATTTTGTGTCAAATTATAAACATCGCATCCCCAAAAGAGAAAAAACGATATCGCTCTTTTACAGCAATTTGATAAGCCTCCATAACATATTCCCGCCCTGCCAAAGCAGAAACCAACATCAATAAAGTAGATTCCGGCAGATGAAAGTTGGTAATTAACCCATCTATACAACGAAATGTATACCCCGGATAGATAAAAATATCCGTCCAGCCCGAACACCCTTTTAATATCCCATTCGAATCAGCCGCTGCCTCCAATGTCCGGCAGCTAGTCGTTCCAACTGCAATAATCCTCCCCCCATTTTGTTTTACCCGATTAATCTTTTCTGCCTCCGCTTCCTCTATACAGTAGTACTCAGAATGCATATGGTGTTCCAATATATTTTCTGTCTTAACCGGTCGAAATGTTCCAAGCCCCACATGAAGTGTTACTTTAGCTATCTCCACTCCCTTCTCTTTAATCTGCTCCAACAGTTCCTGTGTAAAATGCAGTCCCGCCGTAGGAGCTGCTGCCGATCCATCATATTTGGCATACACGGTCTGGTAACGATTTTTATCCTGAAGCGGATGTGTAATATAAGGCGGCAGCGGCATCTGTCCAAGCTGATCCAACACCTCTTCAAAAATTCCATCATAAAAAAACCGAATCAACCGATTTCCTTCCTCTACAATATCTACTACTTCTCCGATAAGACACCCATTTCCAAATAAAATCCTTGTTCCGATCTTTGCTTTTTTTCCTGGCTTTACCAATGTTTCCCAGATATCTTTTTCCCGTCTTTTTAAAAGAAGCACCTCTATTCCGGCATTCGTTCCCTCTTTCCGCCCTAAGAGCCTTGCCGGAATTACCTTTGTATTATTGATAACCAGACAATCTTTCGGCTGAAGATACTCGATTATATCTCGAAAAGTTCGATGCTCCACTCCCTTCTTTGCCCGATCCAGTACCATCAGGCGGGAAGCGGAGCGATCCTCTAAAGGATCTTGTGCAATCAATTCCTCCGGTAAGTAATAATAAAAATCTTTTTTTTCCATCTTTTTTCTCCATTACTGCCGAAGTTCAATTCCAATTCCCTTTAATGCCTTTATAATCCGTTCCATTGCCTCATTGACCTCTTTATCTTCTAACGTTTTATCATTTGCCCGAAATACAATCGAATAAGCCACTGACTTAAACCCTGCCATAATCTGGCTTCCTTCATAGATATCAAATAAAGCATAACTCTCTAAATACTGTCCACCTTTTGCCTCAATCACTTCCTCTATCTGACCAACCAAAATTCCTTTCGGCACTACCATACTGATATCTCGCATAACAGCCGGATACTTTGCAATGCCTGTATATCTGCGCTCAAATGTTGCCAGAGGCAAAACAGACGGCATATCCAAAACTGCCAAATAAGTTCTCTCTCCAATTTCATACTGATCCGCCACTTGAGGATGTACTTCTCCGATATAGCCAATTACCGTTTTCTTATAACAAATCTCTGCCTGCCGTCCCGGATGTAAAAATGGCTTTTTTTCTTCTGGATGATAGCTGATTTTCTGCGTAATTCCAATTTTCTCCAAAAACTCTTCTACTACTCCCTTCATTGTATAAAAATCACCATCTCCATACATCCCTAAAGTAAACTGCATCCTCTCTTCCGGCAGTTCCTCTAACGGCAATTTTTTTGGAAGATAAATATTTCCTAATTCATATAATTTTGCCGTTTTATTTCTTCTATTATAATTAGTAGATAAAGAACTCAGCATACCATTTAAAGAAGTAGTACGCATAATACTAAAATCTTCTCCTAAAGGATTCATAATCGTAATTGCCTGCCGCAGTATCGAATCCTGTGGAATCAACAATTTATCATAGACTTTCGGACTTTCAAAAGAATAGGTCATTGCCTGAGAAAATCCACAATATTCTGCAATATCTCTTGCAATTTCCTCTATCCGAAGCTTAAACGAAAGTTTTCCAGTTGTCGCCTCTCCAGTCGGAAGCGTAGTCGGAATCTTATCATAACCATAAAAACGAGCCACTTCTTCTGCCAAATCCGCCATACACTCCAAATCCTGCCGAAATGTAGGCACAATCACTTCCTCTGTATCAGCATTATACTCCAACTCTAATTTTGCAAAAATTTCTAACATCTCTTGTTTTGCAATACAAGTTCCCAGCAACTGATTGATTCGATCTGCTTCCAATACAATCCGCTTTGGCTTACGAGGATTTTCATATTGATCGATTATTCCGCCCACTACTTCTCCGGCTCCCAATTCCTCAATTAACTGACAAGCCCGATTGATTGCCTGTTCCGCCTGATTTGGATCTAACCCCTTTTCAAATTTTCCGGAAGCTTCTGTCCGCAGCCCCAGTTTTTTTGCCGATAAACGAATATTTGTGCCGTCAAAGCAGGCAGCTTCAAACAGCATATCTGTTACCTCATCCGTAATCTTAGAATTTTCACCACCCATAATTCCGGCTATTCCAACTGCCTTTACTCCATCACGAATCATTAAAATCGAAGGATCTAATTTTCTTATCTGCCCGTCTAAAGTCTGAAACTCTTCTCCCTCTTCTGCACGGCTGACCACAATTTTCTTCCCTTCCAAAGTAGCCATATCATAAGCGTGCATTGGCTGACCATACTCTTCCATTACATAATTTGTAATATCTACAATATTATTAATCGGACGAATTCCACAAGCAGCAAGACGTCTTTGCATCCACTCTGGAGAAGGAGCTAACTTAATATTTTTTACCATTCTAGCACAATAACGAGGACACAGATCTGAATCTGCTACTTCCACTGAAATAAAATCATGAATATCCTCTTTATTTCCGGTAGAAACTACAACCGGTGGTACAAACTTCTGATGAAAAGTCGCTGCTGCCTCTCTAGCAATCCCCAATACACTATAACAATCCACCCGATTCGAAGTAATCTCATACTCAAATACCGCATCATGAAGCCCTAATACTTCCACTACATCACTTCCGACTACAGCATCGTCCTTTAAAATATAAATTCCATCCTCCGGTGCATCCAAATACATCTCTTTTGAAGCCCCCAATTCTTCAATCGAACACATCATACCAAAGGATTCCACTCCTCTTAACTTTCCCTTTTTAATCTTAATACCATCCTCCGGCAGCGGCGATCCATCATGCCCTCCTGCCACTTTTCCACCGTCTAACACCACCGGAACTTTCTGTCCCTCTTTTACATTTGGCGCACCTGTTACAATCTGAATCGTTTCTTTTCCGATATTTACCTGACAAACTACCAATTTATCTGCATTTGGATGTTTTTCAATCTTTTCAATCTGTCCAACCACAATTTTATCTAAATTTTTATCAAATTTTACAAAACCCTCTACCTTTGTCCCCGACAAAGTCATCGCATCGGTATAGTCTTGTTCTGTTACCTGAAGTCCCGGTACATATGCCTTAATCCATGATAATGGCGTATTCATCTTTTCCTGCCTCCTTTTTCTTTATTAAAACTGCTTTAAAAACCGCATATCATTCTCATACAATAACCGCATATCGTCAATTTCATATTTTAACAATGCGATTCTCTCTAATCCTACACCAAAAGCAAATCCGCTATACTCTTTTGGATCAATTCCGCTCATCTCCAATACATGAGGATGCACCATTCCGCAGCCTAAAATTTCAATCCATCCAGACCCCTTACACATCCGACATCCCTTTCCGCCGCATTTAAAACAGGTCACATCTACCTCTGCACTTGGTTCTGTAAATGGAAAATGATGCGGACGAAACTTTACTTTTGTCTGCGGTCCAAACAACTCCTTTGCAAACTCTGCCAGTGTTCCCTTTAAATCTGCAAATGTAATTTCCTTATCAATCACAAGCCCTTCAATTTGATGAAAAGAAGGAGAATGGGTTGCATCTACTTCATCCGAGCGAAATACACGTCCCGGTGCAATCATACGAATCGGCAGTTTTCCCTTTTCCATCTCCCGCACCTGAACCGGAGAAGTCTGTGTACGCAAAAGAATCTTATTATTGATATAAAATGTATCCTGTTCATCCTTAGCCGGATGATTTGCCGGAATATTTAAAGCCTCAAAATTATAATAATCATATTCAATATCCGGTCCTTCCACTACTTCATATCCCATACCGATAAAAATTCGTTCTACTTCTTCTAGTGCAATCGTATTCGGATGACGATGCCCTACATTATTTTTCTTGGCAGGCAAAGTCACATCAATTACTTCATTCTTTAACTGTTCCTCCCGAATTGCCAAAGCAAGGCGAGTCTTACTCTCCTCTAATTTCTCCTCAATCGTTTTTCTTACATCATTGACAAGCTGCCCAAACTTCGGCCGCTCCTCATTTGACAATTCCTTCATACTTTTTAATAATACCGTTAATTCTCCTTTTTTCCCAAGATAAGCAACTCGAATCTCATTTAACTTATCCAATGCCTGTGAAGCCTCAATCTGCTTTAATGCTTCCTCTTTTAATTCCTTCAATTTCTTTTCCATTCTTTCCTCCGTTCCGTTGTCAAAACAACAATTTAAAAAGACTTTGCATCGACATATGCATAAAAAAATCCGCCCCTAATCAAAGGGACGGGAATCTTTTCTCGTGGTACCACCCTAATTCCTATTGCAAAAACAATAAGCTCTTAGTTATCCTGTATAACGTACAGTTACGTCATTTCCTACTCCATATAAAGTCCTTTTCCAAAAATAACTTCTTTCTGTTTCAAAAATGCAGCTCCGGCGGGAAATTCAATATCAAACTTAAACCCAAGACAGCTTTCAGCCGATGACTATCTCTCTCTGTGGAAAATCAGATACCTACTTACGCCTTCTTCGCTTTTTCTTTTATTCTATAACAAATTTTACAAAACTGTTTCTTATTTTAAATACTTCGCCAAAATCTGTCAAGTACTTTTTTGATTTTTCCATAATAAATTTATAAGAGGGGGACGCCAGAGGACGCCAGATTCGAAAACGGTGGGCAGCCTGCTGTTCCGGTTTCCAAAAAGCAAGAAGTTCTAAGACTTCTGCCTTTTCTTTGCTCCAGCCGAACAGACCGGGGCGCAATTCGCCCTCATAACAACCAAAACGAAACAGATGTAAGAAAAAATTTTCCCAACCATAAGACAACCTCTTCCCTATTATCCGGGCTAAACACGCCCCTTTTTTTTCACACCCTGCATAGAAGCAGG
>CAJUGZ010000099.1 GCA_910585855.1 uncultured Lachnospiraceae bacterium
AAGGAAAAGGCAGAAGTCTTAGAACTTCTTGCTTTTTGGAAACTGGAACAGCAGGCTGCCCACCGTTTTCGAATCTGGCGTCCTCTTGCATCCTCTAGTGTCCTCCCTCCAAAAGACTTATTGAAGATAAAAAAGATTTTGCTTGCCACGTTTTGGGAAATACATTATAATACAACAATAGGAATCATTATTGATTCTAAAAAAAGGAAAAACTAAGTAATAGGAGGAGTTTTTTAAAATGGTAAAACAGTATATTTCAGAAGCAGTAAAGTATATCGGAGCAGATGATAAGGATATTGATTTATTTGAAAGTCAGTATATTGTTCCAAATGGTGTTTCTTATAATTCTTATCTTATTCTCGATCAAAAGATTGCAATTATGGATACAGTAGACAGACGTGCGACACAGGAATGGCTTGCCAATTTAGAGCAGGCATTGGGAGAAAAAGAGCCGGATTATTTGATTATTTCTCATATGGAACCAGATCATGCGGGAAATATTCAGACAATTGCAGAGAAATATCCAAAAATGCAGCTTGTAGGAAATGCAAAAACATTTCAAATGCTGCAGCAGTTTTTTTCTTTTTCTTTGGAGGGACGAACTTTGACTGTAAAAGAGGGAGAGGAACTGTCATTGGGAGAGCATACTTTAGTATTTTATATGGCACCGATGGTACATTGGCCGGAAGTTATGGTGGAATATGAGAAAAAGGAACAGATTCTTTTTTCAGCAGATGGATTTGGAAAGTTTGGTGCATTGGATGTAAAAGAGGATTGGACACCGGAAGCCAGAAGATATTTTATCAATATTGTTGGTAAGTATGGTGCGCAGGTACAAGCTTTGCTGAAAAAGGCATCGGGGCTTATGATTTCAAAAATTTGTCCGCTGCATGGACCGATTTTGTCGGAAAATTTGGATTATTATATAGAAAAATATGATACTTGGAGCAGCTATCGCCCGGAAGAGAAAGGGGTATTGGTGGCTTATGCATCCATTCATGGCAATACAAAGGAGGCAGCAGAAAAGCTGGCAGGATTGCTTTCACAGGTTGGGATACAGAAAGTAAAGGTAATGGATTTGTCCAGAGAAGATATGGCAGAGGCAGTATCACAGGCTTTTTGTTATGATCGGATGGTGCTTGCTTGTGCGACTTATGACGGCGGGCTGTTTCCGGTTATGGAGGACTTTTTGCATCATTTAAAAAATAAGAACTATCAGAAACGAAAAGTGGGATTGATGGAGAATGGTTCTTGGGCATCGATGGCAGCAAAGAAAATGAAAGAATATTTGGAACAAATGAAAGAAATTGAGGTGTGTGAACCGATTGTTACAATAAAATCAGCGGTGAAAGAGGATACCATACAGGGCATGAAACAGTTGGTGTCAAATTTGAATAACTAATCATGGGGACGCCGGAATCTGAAAGGAGGTCTGCTCCGGGTTCGTTTGCGCTTAGGGTTTTCTCTTCTGGCGTCCTCTTGGAAAAACGAAACAAGCTTTAAGGGATTAGTTTTCGTAAAAGCGGGGGACAGGAGGTTCGTCTTTATAGAGAAGTTTTAGGACAATCGGGGTTGCGATGGAGGAGCAAATAATCAGCAGGATAACAGAAGTAAAGTATTTGGCGTCTAAAAGACCAACGGCTAAGCCTTTTTGTGCAACGATTAGAGCAACTTCTCCTCTTGTCATCATGCCTACTCCGATTTTTAGGGATTCACGGGATGAAAAGTGACAGAGTTTTGCAGTTAGACCACAGCCTATTATTTTGGAGATAAGGGCAACTGCGACAAAGCAGACAGAAAACAGGAGAAGGGTTGGGGTGATGCCTGTTAGTTCTGTTTTTAAGCCGATGCTGATAAAAAAGACCGGACCAAAAAGAAGATAGGAGGAAACATCTACTTTATGGGAAATATAACCAGAATCTTGAATACTGCATAATACAACGCCTGCAATATAAGCTCCTGTAATGTCGGCAATACCAAAGTATTCTTCTGCGATATAGGCGAAGGCAAAGCAGACTCCCAGACTGAAAATCGGGATTCTCTGTTTATGAGGAGCAATTTTGTCTAGGCGGTTGAAGAACTGATAGGTCAGATATCCGATTACACCGGAAAACAGAAAGAATAAAACAGTATTGATGATTACACTGATTGGTTTGGATTCCGGGTTTTTAAAGCCGATTACGAAAGTTAAAACAATGATACCAATAACATCATCAATAATAGCAGCGTTTAGTATGGTAGTGCCGACTGTTCCTTTTAGGCGTCCTAATTCACGCAGTGCCTGTACAGTGATGCTTACACTGGTAGCCGTCATAATCACACCCATAAATACAGCATGATAAAAGCCTTCTGATCCGTTTGGAGAAAAGCCGTAGAAACAGGAGTAGAGCAGATAGCCGCCAAGTAACGGGACAAAGACACCTGCACAGGCAATAGCTAGAGCAATAGGACCTGTTTTAATTAAATCTTTTAAATCGGTTTCTAGACCAGCAACAAACATTAGCATAACGACACCAATTTCTGCAATAAAGGTAATGGCTTCAGTTTGTTCTACTAAGTTTAATACGGCTGGACCAATTAGTAAACCGGCTATAATTTCTCCTACTACTTGGGGTGCTTTTAGACTGCGGGCTAGGATACCGCATATTTTAGCTAAAATAATGATAATGGCGAGATCACGGAATACTTCTACTACTTGCATATGATGTTACCTTTTCCTTTCTTTTATTATTAAAATTTTTTATTGTTAAAATATGGAAGCTATATGCCATGGTTATGAATATAGCATGGTTATTTTGGGGCGTCAAGAGAAAGAATTTATAAAAAATTTAGAAATTTTAGGGGAAATTTATGAAAAATGAAGTGTTGGTTTGTGTTAAAATGTTAAAAAAATAACAAAAGATAGGTTGGTTTGGAAAGGAAAGGCAAAGGATGGAAATGGAGAGAGGACAGATAAAGTTTTTGCTGGTGGGGATTAATGCAAAATATATTCATTCGAATTTGGCGATTTATGATTTGAAGGCTTATGCTGGGAAGCAGGAGGGCAGATTTCAGGAAGGTATTGATATTGCAGAATATACGATTAATTGTTCCTGTGCAGAGATTGTAAAGGATATTTATCTTCGGCAGCCGGATGTAGTCGGAATTTCTTGTTATATTTGGAATATTCGTTTGGTGGAGGATGTGGTTTCGCAGCTTAGCAGTTTACTGCCGGATCTAGAGATTTGGCTGGGAGGACCGGAAGTGTCGTATTGCGCTAGGCAAGTATTAGAGAGGATGCCTTCTTTGCGTGGTGTTATGGTAGGAGAGGGGGAGCAGACTTTTGTTTCTTTGCTTCGTTATTATGCAGATAAAAGTGATATAAATAAAGAGGACAGGCTTTTTGATATTCAAGGGATTTGTTATCGAAAGAAGCAGGGAGGAACGACTGTGATTGTACAGACGAAGCCAAGGGAATGTTTGGATCTTTCAGAGATTCCTTTTCCTTATGAGTTGGAATCAGGACTTTCCGGGTTTGAAAATCGGATTGTTTATTATGAAAGCAGCCGGGGATGTCCTTTTTTCTGCAGTTATTGTCTGTCTTCTTTGGATAAACAGCTTCGCTTTCGGGATTTGGAGCTGGTAAAGCGGGAACTGCAGTTTTTTTTGGATCAGAAAGTGGCACAGGTGAAATTTGTTGACAGGACTTTTAACTGCAAAAGGGAACATGCGATTGCAATTTGGCAGTTTCTTTTGGAACATGATAATGGGGTAACAAATTTTCATTTTGAGATTGCGGCAGATTTACTGGGTCAGGAAGAATTAGAGATAATGAAACAGATGCGACCGGGACTGATTCAATTAGAGATTGGGGTGCAGTCTGCCAATTTAAAGACGATACAGGCGATTGATCGAAAGATGGATTTAGAAAAATTGGAACAAAATGTAGCTAGGATTCGAAGGGGACAAAATATTCATCAGCATTTGGATTTAATTGTGGGACTGCCTTATGAGGATTATCAAAGTTTTCAAAATTCTTTTTGCCGGATTTATGAGATGCAGCCAAATCAGCTTCAGATTGGGTTTTTAAAAGTGCTGCCTGGTACAAAGATGGAAGAAAAATGCAGGGAGTATGGACTGATTTTTCAAAATTATCCGCCTTATGAGGTGTTATATACAAAATGGCTGAGTTACCGGGAAATTTTAAAGTTAAAAGAGATTGAAGAAATGGTGGAACAGTATTATAATAGTGCGCAGTTTCTTCATAGTCTTTCTTGTTTGAGCATCTGTTTTTCTACAGCGTTTGAGATGTATGAAGCTTTAGCAGAGTTTTATTTTTCTAAGAGAGAGCCGATTGAAGCAAAACATTCTAGGATGCAGAAATATCAGATTTTATTTTTATTTGCACAGTCTTATCTGCATGGAGAGGAGTGGGAGCGGTTTAAAGAGGCAATGGTCTATGATGTTTATTTAAGAGAAAAGGCAAAGACCAGACCTTCTTTTGCGGGAAACAGAGAGGACTATAAAGAAGTGGTTAAGCAGTTTTGTATACAGGAAGAAAAGGAACGCCACTATTTGCCGGATTATAAGGGGTATCACAGTCGGCAGCTTGCCAATATGATTCATATAGAACGGTTTCGTTTTTATTCAGTGTTAAAGAAAGGACAGGATACCTATGTGATATTCGACTATAAGAATCGAAATCCGCTGACATATGAGGCACGTACTATTTCACTCCAGAGTACACCGGGAGGATTAGCACCGGTAGCAGAGATTTTAAGGCTTTTTGATCAGCATTATTCTGTAGAATATAAGTGTTATTTAAACCATCAGACACCGTGGCAGCTTTTAATTGCAACTATTTTAAGTGCGCAGTGTACCGATGCACGGGTCAATATTGTAACAAAGGATCTGTTTGTAAAGTATCCTACGTTAGAGGCATTTGTCTGTGCCAATTTAGAGGAATTAGAGCAGGATATTCATTCGACGGGATTTTATAAAAATAAGGCAAAAAATATTATTGCCTGTACAAAAGCACTGCTAGAGCAGTATCATGGAGAAGTACCACGGGATATAGAGGATTTGACAAAATTGGCAGGGGTTGGAAGAAAGACGGCAAATGTGATTCGTGGAAATATTTATCATATTCCAAGTGTAGTGGTGGATACCCATGTAAAGCGGATTTCACGGAAACTAGGGCTTACAAAAGAGGAAGACCCAGTAAAAATCGAAATGGACTTGATGAAAGCATTGCCGCAGGATCATTGGATTCTATGGAATATACAGGTGATTACACATGGCAGAGGGGTATGTACGGCAAAAAGTCCAAACTGCAGAGCCTGCTTTTTACAGCATTTGTGCAAGGCAGCAGAAATTGCAGAAAAGGGGGTATAGGTGAACAAAGTATGACAAATACATTTATTGCGGTTGATATTGAAACAACCGGTCTAAATCCAAAGTCGGATCAGGTGATTGAAATAGGAGCAGTGCGGATAGCAGGTGGAAAGAAAGTCGGAGTATTTGATATGCTGGTCAATCCAAAACGAAAATTAAGTCCGTTTATTACCGAATTGACAGGAATTACCGATTCGATGTTAGAAGGCGCACCTTCACAGGAAGAGGCACTAAAGGCGTTTCTTGCATTTGCAGAAGAAGAGGTTTTATTGGGGCATCATTTGATTTTTGATTATAGCTTTTTAAAAAATATTGCCGTAAGTCAAAGGATATCGTTTGAAAGAAGGGGAATTGATACATTAAAGATTGCAAGAGCTTGTCTGCCCCAGGCAGAGAAACATTCGCTGGAGTATCTTTGTTCTTATTATCAGATTATAAATGCACATGCACATCGTGCCTGTGAGGATGCGACAGCTACAATTGAACTGTATCAAAGACTAAAACAGCAGTTTTATGATGCATCCCCGCAGATGGAACAGGTGTTTTCTTCTGAGCCGCTGATTTATCAGGTAAAAAAGGAAAGTCCTATTACAGCGGCCCAAATGCGGTATTTAAAAGCCTTGGCAGAATATCATCATATAAAGTTAGAAGAAGAGATTTCACAGATGACAAAACAGGCGGCCTCCCGCAAAATAGATCAGATTTTATCTTCTTACGGAAGAATTTTATAATAGGGAGAAATCTACAAATAAGTTTTTAAATCCCGGCAGATCCCGTCTTTTTGTGAAGTGCGCAGAGTTTCTGCCACAGAGATTAAGTGCAGAATGGCAGATTGGTTTCCCTGTGACTGATAGAGCTGAGCTAACAGGATATAGTTGCCTCTGGCATCTGTCTGGCAGTCAATGCCAAAAGAAAGGACTTGAATTGCTTCCTGATCGTATCCAAGCTCATGCAGCCGTGTTCCCCACTGCAGCAGCGTTCGTGCTAGTACTGTAAAATTTTGATCATATTGGGAAAGAATGGGAAGATTGGCTGCACCATATTCCATTTTTAGGTCAATATTGGTAAAGCCGCTTAGATTGACAATCGGCTTTTGGCTCAGCATTTGCACGGTTTCCTGATAAGAAGTAAGTTTTTCGTCAATTCCAGAAAAAAAGGGTAGGGATTCTGTAGGAATTGTGATATAATGAAGTGAGTCTAGTGGCTTTTTTCGGACGCTGTTCGCCTCAGCGTCTAATTCTAAAAAGGATTTTTTTTCTTGGTTATGATTAGAACTTTTTTTTAATTCATAGGAAAGCCAAAAGACAAATACTAGGATACAGGCGAGTGTACTTGGAAATCGCATAGTCGGTTCCTCCAATCCAAATAATATAAAAAAGGGGTGACAATATGAATTTTAATAACCAAAAGACAAGAAAAACAATTTCTGCTATTATCATTGTGATCTTAGTTATTGCAATGGTATTGCCGATGGTTTTGAGTGCTTTATTATAAAAATATAATAAGCTTGTAGGATTCAGTAATAGTTTAGCAAATACCTGTAGAACTGTCTATAGGAAGTTTTTCGTCAGCGGACAAAAAAAGGGAAGAAGCTGACAGGAGGTTTGATTTTATGAAAAGGAAGATTGCAGCGGCTATGGTACTTTGTGCCTGCCTATGTACAGGTTATGTCAATCAGCAGATGGTGGTTGCAGATGAAGAGGAAACAGTAAGTATTATTTATGACGGAGTTTCGATTGGACCAGTTGAAATCGGAGGAATGACAAGAGAAGAGGCAAAAAGAGCAGTCAATGATTATATTGCACAGGTTTCAAGTACAAACATAACACTCTGTTTAGAAGGCGTTACAAATGCAGAAAAGCAGTTGGCAGTTTCAGCAGCCGATTTGGGGCTGAAATGGGCAAATCCAGATGTAATTGAAGATGCAATGGGACTTGGAGATGCGGGGAATGTAGTACAGCGCTATAAAGCAAAAAAAGATATTGAAAATAATGCGATTGTATTTGATCTAGAATTTGCAGTAGATGAAAATAAGTTAAGAGATATACTGGAAACGAATATCGGAATACTGAATATAGAGGCACAGGATGCTACGATTGCAAAAGAGGGAGATCGGTTTGTCTATACAGATGAAGTAGACGGAAAGGCAGTAGATATAGAAAAGGCAGTTCCATCATTGGCAGAGTTTCTTGCAAATGAATGGGATTTTAAGGAAACTACGATAGTTTTAGAAACTATGGTAAGTAAGGCAAAGATTACAAGAGCACTTTGCGAAACGATTGAAAAAGAACCGATTGGAAGTTATACAACATCATTTACTTCCTCTAGTTCGAATCGCTGCGGAAATATTGAAAATGCAGTAAAATTGATGACTGGTACAGTACTGCTGCCGGGAGAAACATTTTCCTGTCTGGAAAAGATGGTGCCGTTTACGGCGGAAAATGGGTATTATCTGGCAGGATCTTATCTGAACGGAAAGTCGGTTGACAGCTATGGAGGCGGTGTCTGCCAGGTTTCTACTACTCTATATAATGCCGTATTGTTGGCAGAGTTAGAAGTAGTACAGAGAAACAATCATGGTTTAACAGTAAGCTATGTTCCGCTTTCTGCTGATGCGGCGATTGCCGAGAGCAGCGGAATGGATTTTAAATTTAAAAATAATACCAATGCTCCGATTTATTTGGAAGGAATTGTACAGAATAAACATTTGACTTTTAATTTATATGGGCATGACGAGCGACCGGAGAATCGGACAGTTAAGTATGAAAGCCGTATTGTGGAAGTGCTTTCTCCCGGAGCGGATGTGGTAACAGTGGATGAAAGCAGACCGATTGGATCTCGAATTGTAACGCAAAGCAGCCATACCGGATATCGGGCAGAACTTTATAAATATGTTTATGTCAATGGGGAGAAACAATCTTCAGAGCGGGTAAATTCCAGTTATTATGCTCCTGCGCCAAATTATGTCATTGCAGGACCGGCTGAACCGGCTGTTGTGGAACAGGAAACAAATCCAGACGGAACGCCTGTAGTGACAGAACCTGCTACAGATGAAAATGGAAATCCGATTGAAACACCTTCTGTGGATCAGAATGGAGAACCGACGGAAACTACTTCAGATTCGGGAGAAACACCACAGGAAACACCGGGAACACAAGAAACACCAGAAATTCAGGAAACACCAGAAATTCAGGAAACGCCAGGAATACAGGAAACGCCGGGAGTACAGGAAACACCGGGAACACAGGAAACACCGGGAATTCAGGAAGCACCGGTTCAGGAAACACCTGGAGTGGAGAGTGCTTCGGATATGATTACACCGGTTGGTTAAAAAGGATGGATTAATTTTTTAGTCGGACGCCGAAAGCCAAAGGGAGCTCTATTCCGAGCCCGCTTGCGCTTAGCATTTTCTATTTTCATAGCGGACACTAAGACGCTAAAACACAGCAGTACAGTGTCTAAGTGCCGACGGGAAATGATGACCCTGCATAGAGTTCCCTTTGGCTTTCGGCTGTGTATTTCAAACCGAAAAGGTAGTAAAATGTTCGCTGCAGTGTTTTGAGTTTGAGTAGTAGTAACGGATAAAATCCCGGAAATGCTGATAAAATGGGCATTTCCGGGATTGCTTTATGTTTGTTGGCAAAGCATGTGAAGTGTGCTTTTTCCAACAGAGAAAGTTGCGTCCAGTGTAAGATATTAAGTTTTTGATTTTTCATGTTTCAGAATGGAGGTTATCCGTTCCATGTAAAAATTGAATAAAAGGAATGTGTCTGTATTTTGAAACTATCAATACAGAAGAACATTCCATTTTTGTGGCAAAACAATTTTCTTGTCGGCGTTTCCCAATGGTAGAGAATATTTTTCTGTAAATGGTGTTTTAATGAAGAATGAAAGTGGTAAAATAAAATTCGTAGACAAGAAGTTGTAGAGGAGAGTACATAGATGATTTTTAAAGCTAAGAATGGTGCGGAAATTATAGAAAAAATAAATATTGGTGAAAATGAGGCTATAGGAAAATTTGCTAATTTAAATCATGCCTTAGTTGTTGTAAAAATAGAAAATGATTATTTGCTGGGGTGGCATAAATGGAGAAGTGATTGGGAAACATTTGGCGGACTTATTGAAGCGGGGGAAAGTCTTAGAGAATGTATTGAACGTGAATGTGAAGAAGAACTTGGAATCGGCGATTTAAATTTTGAGTATTTGGGAATAGTGCATTATAATATGCCGCCTAATTATTGGGTTAAAGGTTGGCATGAAGAATATGGTGGATTATATGGAATTACCCTTTCAAGAGATGCAATTCAAATAATTGAAGAAAAAAGGTATGATAAGGATGAAATTGGTGAAATTGGATTATATTCTGAGCTAAAAGCACGAGAAGAAAATATAGATGAAATAAATGAAAAATTATTGGAGTTCTATTAAGGTTCAGACAAACTGGAAAAAGGAGTTTAGGATAATTATTGTTGTTTTATCAAGTTTGGTGAATATTTGTTATGTTTTAGTGCTTTTGAAAGACTTACTTTATAAGGCAGATAGGAAATAGACTTTGACGATATTTTATAGCTTTGTCTTTAGAAATGGCTTTTATTGCGTAATATTTTAAAAATGGGTTGTTAATTTGTGGAGATTTGCTATAATAAATGAGTGACAACATTTTGGAAACAGCAAATTAGCAAGACATAATAAATGATGTAATTAAGGTAAAAACGGGTGTATATTTACACAAAACTTAAGTAAATATAGAGGATGATGTAAAGAAAAAGGCAGAACAGGTATGTGCTGATATCGGAATTTCTTTATTTGCTTATTATTGCAGGAACGAAAGTGACGACACAATTTTCGCTGGTTTTGGAATAATTTTGCGGGTATGAATACTCAGCTAGATTGGGGGAGGCGTTTGGGATTGCAGCGACTTCGGAGAAATGCTAGAAGGTCTTAGACTTCTGCTCGAATCATAGAATTTTTTGCGCATACTGCTTTCATGCAGTGTGTGCAAAAAAAGGTGCGTGTTTAGCCCATGTAAGGTAAGGGAAGGAAACGCATTATGGTCGGTAGAATCCTTCCTTATATCAGCCAAGTGCTGCTTGCCAAATGGGCGAATTGCGCACCGGTTCGTCCGGCTGGATGCATTAATCGGCAGAAGTCTTAGACCTTCTTGCTTTTCGGAGAGCGGAGCAGCAAGTCCAAATGCCTCTCCCAATCTGGCGTCCGGTGTTTGGCAGGTGTCCGGTGTCCGATATAAAAGTATATTGCTGAGATAAAAGAAAAGAGGATAAAATATGAAGTTTGGGAGGGTATCGGAATCGGTTTATAAGCGTTCGATATGGAATTGTCTGAATCAGAAAGGTGGAAAAATTTGTCAGGATATGGGAGTTGGAATGGATGCTTGTATACATTCGAAGACTGATGGAATCTATCCGGTTACTTCTGTAGCTACGGTGACAGGAGTAAGGAGGTTTGGATGCAGGATTGCGTTGAATCGGGCGATAAATTATTTGGCGGCTGCAGGGGCTTTTGGGAAGAGTGCATGGGTAACTTTTTTGATGCCAGACTGGTTTATGGAGTCAGATTTAAGGACGGCTATGGAGGAATTAAGGGATACGGCAGAAGAGATTGGGGTTGAGATTTCCGGGGTTTATGCGGAAACTTTATCTGGAGTGGAGAGTCCTGTTGTGACTGTATCGGCTTATGGGGAGGCTGGACGGGAGAAAAGGGTATCATTAAAGCAGATTACGGCGGGGATGGATATTGTGATGACAAAAGAGGCAGGAACAGAGGGAGCAGTAATGCTTGCTTTTGAGCAGGAGGAGAAACTTTTGAAACGGTTTACGCCTTCTTTTTTGGATCAGATTCAGAGGCTTTTGTTTGAGATTTCCTCTGTGGAGGAAGCAAAGGAGGCTGTTTCCTGTGGGGTTAGAGCAATGCATGTGGTAGGAGAAGGAGGAGTGTTTGGTGCGCTTTGGGAAATTGGAGAGGCAGCAGGGGTCGGAATGGAAGTGGATTGGAAGCAGATACCGATTCGGCAGGAGGTAATTGAGGTTTGTGAGTTTTTTTCAATTAATCCTTACCAGATTACTTCTGCTGGGAGTTTATTGATGGTGACAGAGGATGGGTATGATTTGGCAGAAAAATTGAGGCGGAAAGGATTTGCGGCATCGGTAATCGGGCATATTTTGGCAGGAAAGGATCGAGTGGTTTTACAGGAAGGCGAACGGCGCTTTTTAGAACCACCGAAGATGGATGAATTGAGAAAAGGGCTGAAAGAAGAAAAAATTGGAGGTTAAATAAGATGAGAGAAAAAATTTTGGCTGTTTTGGAAAAGAACAGTCGTATTGATGTAGGAGAGTTAGCGATTTTGCTTGGAGAATCGGAAGTGGCGGTTGCAAATGAGATTGCTGATATGGAAAAGGAAAAAATTATTTGCGGATATCATACATTGATTAACTGGGATAAGACGGGAGAAGAAAAGGTAACAGCTTTAATTGAGGTAAAGGTAACACCGCAGAGAGGACAGGGGTTTGATCGGATTGCGGAAAGGATTTATAATTTTTCTGAGGTCAATGCGGTGTATCTGATGTCTGGAGGGTTTGACTTTACCGTTATTATAGAAGAGAAGACGATGAAGGAAGTGGCACAATTTGTTTCGGATAAGTTAGCACCTCTGGATGCGATTTTAAGTACGGCAACACATTTTGTATTGAAGAAATATAAGGATCACGGGACTGTTTTAGGGGAAATTGTGCATGACGAAAGGATGTTAGTGACACCATGAGAAACTTTTTATCAGATAAAATTGTAGAGATTGAGCCGTCTGGAATACGTAAATTTTTTGATATTGTCAGTGAGATGAAAGATGCGATATCTTTGGGAGTGGGAGAGCCGGACTTTGATACGCCTTGGCATATCCGGGAAGAGGGTATTTATTCTTTGGAAAAGGGAAGAACTTTTTATACATCAAATGCAGGGTTAAAGGAGTTAAGAGCGGAGATTTGCCATTATTTGGAACGAAGATTTCAGGTCGCTTATGATTATCGGTCGGAAGTTTTAGTTACGGTCGGGGGGAGTGAAGCGATTGATATTGCACTGCGTGCCGTTGTAAATCCGGGAGATGAGGTTTTGATTCCTCAGCCTAGTTTTGTATCTTATCTGCCTTGTGCTGTGCTGGCAGGTGCAACCCCTGTAGTGATTGAACTAAAAGAGGAGGATGAGTTTCGGCTGACACGGCAGCAGCTTTTGGATGCGATCACTCCTAAGACAAAGGTATTGTTTTTGCCTTTTCCAAATAATCCGACTGGGGCAGTTATGGGAAAAGAGGATTTGGAAGCGATTGCAGATGTTATTATTGAAAAGGATCTGCTGGTGATATCGGATGAAATTTATTCGGAGTTAAGTTTTGAAAAACCTCATGTGACGATTGCTTCTCTTCCCGGGATGAGGGAACGAACCATTTTAATCAATGGATTTTCAAAGTCTTATGCGATGACTGGATGGAGATTGGGATATGCAGCAGGACCGAAAGTAATTTTGGAACAGATGCTGAAAATTCATCAGTTTGCGATTATGTGTGCTCCTACTACCAGCCAGTATGCGGCAGTGGCAGCATTGAGGGACGGAGATGCAGATGTAGAGCGGATGCGGGAGGCATATAATCAGAGAAGACGGTATATGGTGCATACTTTGCGGGAGATAGGATTGGATTGTTTTGAGCCGTTTGGTGCATTTTATATTTTTCCTAGTATTAAAAAGTTTGGGATTAGTTCGGATCAGTTTGCTACACAGCTTTTGGAAGAAGAAAAGGTTGCGGTTGTGCCGGGAACGGCTTTTGGAGCGTGCGGAGAAGGATTTTTGCGGATTTCTTATGCGTATTCTCTGGAAGATTTGAAAAAGGCATTGGAGCGAATACGGAAATTTGTGGTACGTTTGGAGGAGAAGAACAGGGGGTAGAGGAGATTGGCTGTGCTGCTTTCAATGGCACAGCTTTTGTATTATGAAGGGGACGCTGAAAGCCAAAGGGAGCTCTATTCCGAGCCCGTTTGCGCTTAGCATTTCCTATTTTCATAGCGGACACTAAGACGCTAAAACACAGCA
>CAJUGZ010000100.1 GCA_910585855.1 uncultured Lachnospiraceae bacterium
AAGCCATGCTAATGAACAGAAAAAACATCAAATTTTAACTGCCAAAGTAATAAATACAAGAATTTCGCAATATTTCACGCTGTTTCATTTCTTTCCTTAAGTTTTGGAAGATAGGATGCTGCCGGAAAGGATTGACTTTCATCGCCTCCCGCTGTTCATTCTTTTTTTGTTTCGGGGTCAAGAAACAGCCAGATTCGAAAATCATGGTTCGCCTGCAGTGACTTTGGAGAAAAGTTAGAAGTTCTTGACTTCTGCTTGAAAACCTAAGATTTTTTTCACATACTGCTTTCATGCAGTGTGTGAAAAAAAAGGAGCGTGTTTAGCCCGCATTTGTATCGGAACGTGAATGTTTTGTAGCAGGTGAAATTGTTTGGGATGTCCATTTCGTTTTGGCTGCCATGCGGGCGAATTGCGCTCCGGTCTGTCCGGTTGGAAAAATGGAAAGGCAGAAGTCTTAGAACTTCTTACTTTTTGGAAACGTGGAACAGCAGGCGGACCATGGTTTTCGAATCTGGCGTTCTCTCCCAAAAGACTTATGGAAGCAAATTTCAATAAGATTTGCCTTGCCTGTAAAAATATGTTATGATAAGAACCAGCATACAAGGAGGAGTGCAAATGGAGAAGCGATTTTTAGAAGTATTTTCTACTTTGCAGTTGAATACAGTTTTGTCTGGAATTTGGTCGGATGTGTCTGTAAAAAAGGTAACGATGAATCGGGAAAAGAATCGGCTTCGAATTTACATAGAAAGCCAGCATCTAATTCCGAAACAGGCAATATTTCAGACAGAGGATGCCATTTGGGAACAAGTATTTTGTAAGGCAAATATAGTTATTAAAATTATTGAGAAGTTTTGCCTTTCTAGTCAATATACGCCCAAAAGTCTATTAGAAGTATATAAAGACAGTATTTTATTGGAATTAAAAAATTACAATACAATAGAATTCAGTATTTTCCGAAAAGCGAAATGCCAGTTTATGGAAGAAGATATTTTGCAGCTTACCGTAGAAGATTCCATAGTAGCACAGGATAAAACAAAAGAATTAAAACAGATTTTAGAGAAAATATTTGTAGAGCGCTGTGGCGTTCCTTTGGAAATTCGTTTTTTATATGAACAGTCGAATACAGAAAAAAAACAGTTATTAGAGGAACAAAGAGTAGAACAAGAAGTGGCACAGATATTGAAAAATTCGGCTCTGGGTGCAAAGATACTTGGAGAAAAAAGTCAGGATAATTCTTTACAGCGAACTTCTTTAAATACACCGCCTGTTTCTAAAAAGAAGGATTTGTCATTTGGAATGAATCCTCCTATTGAAGGAACAGCGGACGCTGCTTTATTATCTCAGGAAATAAAAGAACAAAAAGTGCCATATAGCGATAATTTAAAAAATAAAAATATTTCAGAAAATAAAAATAGCTTAAACAACGGCGGAAATCATTTCGGCAATTATAACGGCGGCACAGGCAATTACAGCGAGGAGAGAAGAGAAAATAATCGTTATAAGAGTGCAAAAGGCATCAAACGCTCGGATAATCCAGATGTACTATACGGAAGGGATTTTGAAGACGAATCCATTCCGATTGAACAGATTCAGTCGGAAATGGGAGAGGTAGCGATCCGTGGACAGATTATTGCATCGGATTCCAGACCAATTCGAGGAGAAAAGACGATTTTAATATTTGATGTAACAGACTTTACCGATACGATTACCGTAAAGATGTTTACCAGAAACGAACAGCTTCCTGAGATTCTTCCAGCAGTAGCAAAAGGTAGTTTTATTAAGATAAAAGGGCTTACCAGCATTGATAAATTTGACGGAGAATTAACGATTGCATCTGTAATCGGAATAAAAAAATGTCCTGCATTTCTTACGCCACGTATGGATCATGCTGTAAAAAAACGAGTGGAGCTGCACTGTCATACCAAGATGAGTGATATGGACGGGGTTGCCGATGCAGCAGAGGTTCTAAAACAGGCAGCGGCATGGGGACACTCTGCAGTTGCAATTACTGATCACGGCGTAGTACAAAGTTTTACAGAAGCCCTTCATGCATTAGATAAAATGAAAAGCGATTTAAAGGTATTGTATGGAGTAGAAGGCTATCTGGTGGATGATTTAAAGGAGATTGTAGAAAACAGCAAAAATCAAGGCCTTGCAGAAACTTATGTTGTATTTGATATTGAAACAACCGGATTTAGCCCAACCAATCACCAAATTATTGAAATCGGGGCAGTTAAGGTAAAAAACGGAGTAATTACAGAAAAGTTCAGTGAATTTGTCAATCCGCATGTTCCGATTCCATTTGAAATTGAAAAGCTGACCGGAATTCGGGATGATATGGTATTAAAAGCAGAAGGAATTGAAACGGTACTTCCAAAATTTCTTGCATTTTCAAAAGATGCCGTTATGGTAGCGCATAATGCGGCTTTTGATATGAGCTTTATTTATGCCAATGCAAAGCGAATTGGAATTTCTCTTAAAAAAACTGTAGTAGATACCGTAGGATTGGCAAGAATTTTGCTTCCGTCTTTAAATAAATTTAAATTAGACAATGTAGCAAAAGCTTTAAATGTATCATTGGAAAATCATCATCGTGCAGTGGATGATGCAGGTGCAACGGCAGAAATTTTTGTAAAATTTGTGAGGATGCTAAAAGATCGGGAAGTGGAAACATTAGACGGTGTAAATGAACTAAGTAAGGTTACTGCAGAAAATATAAAAAAACTGCCAAGTCATCATGTAATTATTCTTGCAAAAAATGATATTGGACGCATTAATCTCTATCGTTTGGTATCCTATTCTCATCTGTATTATTTCAGCAGGCAGCCTAGAATTCCAAAAAGCCTGCTAAACCAATATCGAGAAGGCTTAATCATTGGTTCTGCCTGTGAAGCGGGAGAACTCTATCAGGCAGTTTTGCGGGGAGCATCGGAAGAAGAAATTGCCAGATTGGTTCACTTTTATGACTACTTAGAAATTCAGCCTCTGGAAAATAACGAATTTATGCTCCGGGGAGAAAATCCGATTGTAAAATCAGAGGAAGAATTAAAAGAAATAAACCGAAAGATTGTAGCACTTGGCGAACAGTATCAAAAATTGGTAGTAGCAACCTGTGACGTACATTTTTTAAACCCGGAAGACGAGGTTTACCGCCGGGTGGTAATGGCAGCCAGAATGTTTAAGGATGCAGACAATCAAGCCCCTTTATATTTTCGTACTACTGAAGAAATGTTAGAAGAATTTTCTTATTTAGGAGCGGAAAAAGCAGAAGAAGTAGTGATTACCAATACCAATAAAATTGCAGATATGTGTGAGCGTATCTCTCCGGTACGCCCGGATAAATGTGCTCCGGTAATCGAAGATTCCGATAAAACACTGCGGAAAATCTGTTATGATAAAGCCTATGAAGTCTATGGGCAAAATCTGCCGGAAGTGGTTACAGAACGCTTAGAGAGAGAATTAAACTCCATTATCTCCAATGGATTTGCTGTGATGTATATTATTGCACAGAAACTGGTGTGGAAATCCAATGAAGACGGCTATTTGGTCGGTTCAAGAGGTTCGGTTGGATCATCCTTTGTAGCAACAATGGCAGGAATTACAGAAGTAAATTCACTAAGTCCGCATTATTACTGTTCCAACTGTCATTTCAGTGATTTTGATTCTCCACAGGTCAAAGCATTTGCCGGAGGATCTGGCTGTGATATGCCGGATCGCTGCTGCCCAAACTGTGGAGAAAAACTGCAAAAGGAAGGCTTTGATATTCCGTTTGAAACTTTTCTTGGATTTAAAGGAAATAAAGAACCCGATATTGATTTAAACTTTTCAGGAGAATATCAAAGTAAAGCACATGATTATACAGAAGTCATCTTTGGAAAAGGACAGACCTTTCGGGCAGGAACGATAGGAACAATGGCAGAAAAAACCGCCTACGGTTATGCAAAAAAGTATTATGAAGAAAGAGGAAACGCAAAGAGAAAATGCGAAATCAACCGAATTGTACAAGGCTGTGTCGGCATACGAAGGACAACCGGACAGCATCCGGGAGGCATTATTGTACTTCCAATCGGAGAAGAAATCTATTCTTTTACACCGGTACAGCATCCGGCAAATGATATGACCACTCCTACTATAACTACACATTTTGACTATCATTCGATTGATCATAACTTATTAAAACTAGATATTTTAGGTCATGATGATCCGACCATGATTCGTATGCTAGAAGATTTGACCGGATTAGATGCCAAAAAGATTCCGCTTGACAGCAAAGAAGTGATGTCTCTTTTTATGAATACCAGTGCACTTGGCATCACACCGGAAGAAATCGGAGGCTGTAAATTAGGAGCATTGGGAATCCCGGAATTTGGCACAGACTTTGCTATGCAGATGGTAATAGATGCCAAACCTACATGTTTTGCCGATTTAATTCGGATTTCCGGCTTATCTCATGGAACAGACGTCTGGTTGGGCAATGCACAGACTTTGATTGAAGAGGGAAAAGCAACGATTTCTACGGCGATTTGCACCAGAGATGATATTATGATATATTTGATTAATCAAGGAATGGAAAAAGAACTTTCCTTTACGATTATGGAAAGCGTCCGAAAGGGAAAAGGATTAAAACCGGAATGGGAGGAACAGATGTTAGCACACGGTGTACCAGACTGGTATATCTGGTCCTGCAAAAAAATAAAATATATGTTTCCAAAAGCACATGCAGCAGCATATGTGATGATGGCATGGAGAATTGCCTACTGCAAAGTATTTTATCCTTTAGCATATTATGCCGCTTTCTTTAGTATCCGTGCCTCTGGGTTTTCCTATGAAATGATGTGTCAGGGAAGAGAAAAACTGGAATATTTTTTGGCAGATTATCGAAGACGGGCAGATACACTGAGCAATCGGGAACAGGATACCATGCGGGATTTGCGAATTGTACAGGAGATGTATGCCAGAGGATATGAATTTACACCGATTGATGTATATACGGCTCAGGCAGCACGTTTTCAGATTGTAGATGGAAAGATTATGCCGTCTTTAAGTTCGATTGATGGTCTGGGAGATAGGGCGGCATATGCTGTAGTGGAGGCAGCGAAAGATGGTGTGTTTTTATCCAAAGAGGATTTTTGGCAGCGAACAAAGGTGAGTAAGGGGGTTATTGATTTAATGGTGGATATGGGGATTTTAAATGATCTGCCGGAAAGTAATCAGTTGTCTTTGTTTGATCTTTAGGGAGGGGGACGCTGGAATTTGAAGGGAAGTCTGCTCCGGGCTCGCTCTCGCTTAGCATTTTTTATTTTCATAGCGGACACATAAGGCACTAAAATACAGCAAGACCGTGCCTGAGTGCCGACGGGAAATGATGACCCTGCGCAGACCACCCTTCAAGTTCCAGCTGTGTTTATCAGCCGGAAAGTGGCGTTGCCACATTTGGATATTGGTAATCTCACTAATTTAAGATTGAAACACAAAGTTCTTCATGATATAATCAGAACGATAAATTGGAATTTATGGAGGTAGTTAAAATGGCTAAGAACGAACGATTTAAGGTGGTTTATTCACAAGGGGTTGTAGATGTAGTGCAAATTTTGGTAGATACAGAAACTGGAGTGAATTATTTGTTCCGTAAAGATGGATATGGAGGAGGATTGGCACCGTTGCTGGATAAAGATGGAAAACCTGTTATTTCTTCCGAATTGTAATTAACTAACTTTAATCATTCAAATTTGTGTTTATTGGGCAGTTATCTATATTGGGTAACTGCCGCTTGGTTATTTTGATGAAGTGTTTCAAAATTCAGCTTCCGGTAATATAAAAAATAATAACGTGAAGAAAAATAACACGAAAACAGTACATATTTGTTGTAGTGATAGGGATACACAGCTAAAATCTGCAATATGGTCTATCCCATCGGCACTTAAGCGTTGTGTTGCTGTGTTTTAGCGTCTTAGTGTTCGCTATAAAAATAGGAAATGCTAAGCGAGAGCGAACCCGGTGTAGACCATATTGCAGATTTTGGCGTCAGGTATTAGGAGAAGATTTTGATGAAAGAAAGGTGGAGAAAGATGGAAAAAGTAGTGGAGAAGTCAACTATATGGATAGTCGGGGATTCTACGGTGTCTGCATTTCAGGATTCGTATTATTATCCTAGGTTTGGATGGGGCACAAAGTTGGATCGGTTTTTTGATGCAGAGAAGTTTGAGGTACAAAATTTGGCGCTTTCTGGACGGAGTTCTCTTAGTTTTCTTCGGGAAAAGAATTATCAGGTTTTGTTGGAAGGGATGAAAAAGGGAGATTTTCTTTTTGTTGGGTTTGGGCATAATGATGAGAAGATGGAGGCGGCACGTTTTACTAGTCCTTTGGGGGATGAAATGGTGGAGGGGAGTTTTACGTATAGTTTGGTTTGGAATTATGTGATACCGGCAAAACAGAAGGGGTGTCAGGCAATTCTTTGTACGCCGATTGTACGCCGTCCGCCGGATGGAGAATGGAAAAAGGGACATCTGCATCAGACAGTGACAAATGGGAGTTTTGCAGGAGGGGATTATCCGGCGGTAATTCGGCAGTTGGGGTTGACGACAGGTACGCCGATTGTGGACATGACAAGGCTTACCAAAGAGGTTTATAGTCGGATGGGGGCAGAGCAGACACTTTATCTTCATGCTTGGAATTCTTCGAAAGCGGCGAGTGTGGATAATACGCATACAAATGAATGGGGGGCTTTTTATAATGCTTGGCTGATAGCAGGGGAAGTGAAAAAGATGCAGATAAAGGGGCTTTCAGAGTATGTAATGGATTCGAAATTGGCTGAACCTCCGGCAAGAGAAATGCTTTTGCCAAATCCAAATTATCATGAGGTGGTATTTGAATCGAATTTAAAACAGAGTCAGTTTTGGTCGGATTTTGGGTGTTTTAAGGGAACGGTTTTTGGCAGTATCGGGGAGAAAGAGGCGTTGCAGAAAGGAAACTTTATATTAGAACCAATGGAGGGTAAAAGACTTCATATGGCGGTTTTGGGGGATAAGGGAAAGATTGCTGCGTCTGAGGATGGGATTGCTTTTTATTATGTTTCTGTTCCAGCAGATGCATTGTTTTGTTTTACTGCTCGGGTAACGATTCAAAGGATGGAGAAAAACGATCAGGTTTCTTTTGGATTGATGGTGCGGGATGATGTTTATATTGATGAATGGACTGCAGATTTGCTTGGAGATTATGTGGCGGCAGGACCTTTGAAGCTGACACAGATGGATGGGGGGACGGCTTGGAATAATTTTGCAAGGAAAAGCGGGGTGCTGACGCAGGGCGGTGTATTAAAGTCGAGTTATCGGGCAGGGGATACGGTTTCGGTGGAGATTTCGGGGACACAGGATGGGTATGTCTGCAGATTTGCAGAGGAGGAGGCTGTTTCCGGCGGGTTTGATTTTAAATTAACGAGTATTGATCCAGAGCATGTTTATGTAGGAATGTTTGCGGCAAGGAATTGTGATGTGGTATTTTCTGATGTAAGATTGGTGGTAAACGGAGAAGAGAAAAAAATATAAGGGGTTATGTTAAAATTTGAAGGGAGGTCTATTCCGGGTTCGCTTGTGCTTAGCATGGATGACCCTTCATAGACCTCCCTTCAAATTTTAGCTGTGACTGCTGGGCGGAAGGATGCTGCCGGATATATGATTTTTGATGCACATATGATGATTGAGAAAATGGCGTTAAGGAAGGAAAAGATGAAAAATTTTTGGATTGTAGCTTGTATTTGTTCGATAGTTATTTTAATTGGAGTTGTGGCTTTTGCCGGGGTTTCTTATATGGAGAGTCAGAAGACGATTGATGTGTTTCAGGAATTGGCGAAAGAGTGGGATACTATGCTGCAGGTGGAGGAATTGGAAATTCAGATGGAAACGACGGGGGAACAGGCAGAGATGTTGGAGAGTCGGGCGGAAGCGATAGGGGAGCAGGTTGGAGTGTTGGAGAGTCGGACGGAAGCGACGGAGGAACAGGTTGGGGTGTTGGAGAGTCAGGAGGAGGGAGAGGTTCGGCTGGTGTTTGGTGGGGATGTTTATTTGAGTGATACGTTTCTTGGAGCTTATGATGTAAAAGGGGTGAGTGGGATTTTGGATCAGGAGGTGCTTGGTCTTATGACTGGAGCGGATGCTGCTATGGTGAATCAGGAGTTTGCCTTTAGTGAACGAGGGACAGCAATGGAGGATAAGCAGTATACGTTTCGAGTTCCTCCGAATCGAGTTAAAATTTTTCAGGAGATGGGAATAGATATTGTTTCTTTGGCAAATAATCATGCATTGGATTTTGGAACGGTGGCATTGGAGGATTCGTTTGATACGTTGGATAATGCGGGAATTTTGTATGTGGGAGCGGGAAGAAATCTTGCTCGGGCAAAAGAAATGCAGACATTTCATGTAAATGGAAAAGTGATTGGAGTACTTGCTGCTTCTCGTGTAGTTCCTGTGGCGGAGTGGAATGTTGGAAGTTCTTCTACTGGGATGTTGACGACTTATTCACCGGAGATTTTATGTCGGACGATTGAGGAAAATCGTGCGGTTTGTGATTATTTGGTTGTGTTTGTGCATTGGGGTGTGGAACTGAATGAGTATCCTGAAGATTATCAGTTTCAGATGGGCAAACAGTATATTGATGCAGGGGCAGATCTGGTGGTAGGATGTCATCCACATATTATGCAGGGAATCGAATATTATCAGGGAAAACCGATTGTCTATAGTCTTGGAAATTATATTTTTAATCTTCGCTATGCTTCTACCGGGCTTTTGCAGATTTTGATAAGGGAGGATGGAGAGATTGTGGCAGAACTGATTCCGGTTCGGACAGATGCGCTGCCTTTTCGATTGCTGCAGGGAGAGGAAAAAAAAGAATTTTATCGGCATATAGAAAGCATTTCTTTTCAGATAAGCATTGATGAATATGGGATTATCCGTTATAATAAAAAATAGATTATAAATGGACAAATTTGTAAATGGAAATGAAAAATAGCAGGCAGAAAAATAAAAAATAGATAGATGGTTTTTATGTCTGAAAAGAATTGAATTTGTTCAGTTATAGTGAAATGTAAAAAATAAATTTAGAATGGAGTGGGTGAAGGATGAATGAAAAACTGTATGATTTAATGGACTGGCCGGGAATTGAGGCACTTGAGTATGCAGAGTGTGACAATCCTCATAGTATTTTAGGGGCACATGTTACAAAAGAGGGTGTTTTAATTCAAGGGTTGTTTCCGACTGCTGTTTCGGTTGTAGTAAAGACCGACAAGGCACAATATCCGATGGAGCGGATGGATGAAGACGGATTTTATGCTGTGCTTCTTCCAAGGAAAAAGATTGTGCCTTATGTATTTTCGGTGATTTATGATAACGAAGAAACAGAGGAGTTTGCAGATCCATATTTATTTGAACCGGTAATTGGGGAAACGGATTTAAAAAAATTTAATGTAGGGATTTGCTATGATATTTATAATAAGCTTGGGGCACATCCTATGGAGAGAAATGGAGTAAAGGGAGTTTTATTTGCTGTTTGGGCTCCTATGGCGATTCGAGTTAGTGTTGTGGGAGATTTTAATCTTTGGGATGGAAGACGGCATCCAATGCGCAGATTGGGAGAGTCCGGGGTGCATGAATTATTTATTCCGGGGCTTGAATCAGGACAGATTTATAAATATGAGATTAAAACAAAGGGAGGGAAAAATCTGTTAAAAGCCGATCCTTATGGAAATTTTACAGAACTTCGTCCGGGTACGGCTTCTGTGATCTATGATATTAGCAGTTATCAATGGAGCGATCAGAGTTGGATTCAAGATCGAAAGAATCATGCTAAGGATCAGAATGTGAAGCCGATATCGATTTATGAACTGCATTTGGGTTCTTGGAAAAAGCCAGAAGACGGAAGAGAATTTTATAATTATCGGGAAATTGCAGAACAGTTAAAGGATTATGTAAAAGAAATGCACTATACACATGTGGAACTGATGCCGATAATGGAACATATGCAGGATGATTCTTTAGGATATCAGACATCTGGGTATTATGCACCAACCAGCCGTTATGGAACACCGGAAGATTTTATGTATTTTGTAGATTATCTGCATAAAAATGGGATTGGTGTAATTTTAGACTGGACACCGGCTCAGTTTCCAAAGGATTCTTTTGGGCTTTCTGAGTTTGATGGGACTTGTCTATATGAACATAAAGATCCTAGAAGGGGAGTTCATACACAGTGGGGGACATTAATTTATAATTATGCAAGACCAGAAGTATCTAATTTTTTAATTGCCAATGCTATGTTTTGGGCAGATAAATATCATATAGACGGAATTCATATGGATGCGGTTGCAGCTATGCTTTATTTGGATTATGGAAAACGGGACGGAGAATGGGTTCCAAATATGTATGGCGGAAAGGAAAATTTGGATGCGGTAGAGTTTTTTAAGCATTTAAATTCTATGTTTCGGGAGAAGTTTTCTGGTGTTATGTTGATTGCAGAGGATTCTTCTGCTTGGCCGAATTTGACCGGAGCAGTAGAAGAGGATGGGTTAGGATTTGATTATAAGAGAAATATCGGCTGGACAAATGATACGTTAGAGTATATGAAATTAGATCCTTTATATCGAAGCAATCGATATTATCAGCTTACTTTTAGTATGGTGTATACGTATATGGAGCGGTATTTGCTTTCTCTTTCTCATGAGGAAGTATCCAATGGAAGAGGTTCTTTGATTGGAAGAATGTTTGGAGAAACATTAGAGCAAAAGGCAGCTTCACTGCGGGCATTTTATGGATATATGATGACACATCCGGGAAGAAAATTGATCTTTATGGGACAGGATATCGGACAGGTAGAGGAGTGGAAAAAAGGGCAGGCAGTGGAATGGAATTTGTTAGAGTATGATCTTCATAACCAGATAAAGGAATATATAAAAGAATTAAATCAATTATATCAGTCCTATGCGCCTCTCTATCAGTTAAATGACAATACAGAAGGGTTTGAATGGATTAATTGTATTTCTGCAAATGAAAATATTGTAGCCTATGTCAGACATGCAGAAGATCCAAAGGATATGCTGTTTGTGATTATCAATTTCTCTGGTGCTTCTTTTGAAAACCGCAAATTCGGTGTTCCGGCAAAGGGCAAATACAAAGAGATTTTTAACAGTGACAGTGAAAAATTTGGCGGCAGCGGATTTGTAAATTCCAGATTAAAACAGGCAAAGAAAGAGGAGTGTGACGGCAGAGAGTATTCGATTACTTTAAAAGTACCTCCTATGGGAATGACTGTATTAAAATATATTCCGTCTGAGGAAGAAGTAGTGGACAATAAGTCTGCTAAAACAAAACGAGAAAAAGCAGGGAAAAAGACGACTGCCGGAAAAGCACAGGTAGATCGAATTCGAGATGCGATTGTAGAAGATGGTGTATAGGATATCGACTTTAGTAATAATAAAAATAGAAAAACAGAAAGAGGAAGGTACAAATGTTATTTGACGTTTATATAACGAAGTTTACGAATTTAGGATTAAATATTCTTTTGGCTTTGTTGATCTTTTATATTGGACGAAAGATTATCAAGGGAGTAACCGGGCTGGTACAAAAGTCTTTTGCCAAAACAAGTGTGGATATCAGTGTGGCAAAGTTTATTACTTCACTGATAAGATATGCGATGTATGCCGTTTTAATTATGGTAATTGCCAGTCAGGTTGGTATCAATACGGCGTCGTTTATCACGGTAATCGGTTCTGCCAGTGTGGCAATCGGTCTTGCTGTACAGGGAAGTTTATCGAATTTTGCAGGCGGCGTGCTGATCTTGATTTTAAAGCCTTTTTCGGTAGGAGATTATATTGTCGGATGTTCTACAGAAGGTACGGTAGAAATGATAGATTTGTTTTATACTGTGCTGCTGACAGGGGATAATCGAAAGGTTCATATACCAAATGGAAGTTTGGCAAATTCTACCATTATCAATGTAACAAATCAAAAAGAACGGCGTTTGGATTTGACGGTTGGAATCGGGTATCGTTCAGATTTAAAACAGGCAAAACGAGTGCTGGAAACCATTCTTTCCGGGCGTGAGAAGGTGCTTTCCAATCGAGGGATTACAGTATTTGTAAGCAATCTTGGAGAGAGTTCGGTTGAGATTGGAGCTAGAGTTTGGGTGGCTTCCGGGGATTATTGGACGGAAAAATGGGCTATTTTGGAAGAGATAAAAGAAAGATTTGATGCAGAAGGAATTGAGATTCCTTTCAATCAGTTGGATGTACATTTGGATTCTGGAGAATAAATTTATGGGCTTTCATCTTTTGGGTGGAAGCCTTTTTATCTTTCACCGGACGCCAGAGGTGGTTTGCTCGTTTCCTTTGTCTGCTCCGCTCCGAACGGTAAGAAAGTCTAGGGCTTCTGTATCTACGTATATCCAGCCGAACGAACCGGGGCGCAATTCGCCCTTATTGACAGCCAAAACGGAACTGGTGTAAGGAAGGATTTTCTCAGCGTAAGACAGTTTCTTTTCTATACACCGGGCTAAACACGCCCCTTTTTTTGCATACCCTGCATGGAAGCAGGATATGCAAAAAATTCTAGGTGTTTCCGCAGAAGCCCAAGACTTTCTAACCGTTCTCCGAAGTCGCAGACAAAGGAAACGAGCAAACCGCCTCTGGCTGTTATTGTAAAAGTTCTGGAAGTGTAATAAAGGAATAAAATTGCGGGCGCAGTTGGAGTGTATGAAAGAACTCTGCAAAGAGCGCAATAATCTGTATGAGAGGCAGAAGGATTTGAAAGGACAGAAATACAGAATAGAAAAATCGTTGGAACGGTAAATTGCGAATGGAAGTGATATAATTGGAGAAATAAATTGGTAGATTGGAGGAAGATTATAATGGGTATAAAAGAAATGATAGATGTAAACTTTAGGGGAAATATATATATTGTTCAGAATGGTAAGGTTTTATATGAAAGAGAAAATGGGTTTGCAGATTTGCAAAATAAAATTTCTAATACGTTAGAAACAAAATTTGCAAGTGCTTCAGCGGGAAAAGTATTTGTTGCAGTAGGGGTATTGCAGTTGATTGAACGAGGAAGAATAAAATTTGATGATACATTAGGTATATTGCTTGATATGCCATTAAATGATATTGATAAGGATGTTACAGTGAAACAGCTTTTAAATCATACATCGGGTGTTCCGGATTATTTTGATGAAAGTGTTATGGAGGAGTACGAAGAATTATGGATTGATTATCCTAATTATAAAATCAGACATAACAGTGATTTGC
>CAJUGZ010000101.1 GCA_910585855.1 uncultured Lachnospiraceae bacterium
ACTTTTTGGAAACCGGAACAGCAGGATGCCTAGGGGGTTCGCATCTGGCGTCCTCTTGGAAAAAAATTATTATAAAATTAACACATATCAAAATACGAAACCAACTCTTCATTTTGCGGTTAATAATCCTAGCGGAAAGCGGACTCGGAATAGACCTTCCTCCCGCTTTCTGCATCCCCATCTGATTTTCTTCCTACCCCTTACGAATCTCCTTCCGATACCCATCCAATTCCTTCTGATTTGCATAGATAAAATGCCCCGGCAAAATCTCATTCCAAACCGGTTTATCCGAACTATAATCATGCATAGAAGGATTATAAACCAAAAGCTTTTTCTTTTTCTCTATCTCTGGATCCGGAATCGGCACTGCAGACAGCAACGCCTTTGTATAAGGATGCAGCGGATGCAAAAACAATTCCTCTGCCTCTGCCAATTCCACAATCCGCCCTTTATGAATTACAGCAATTCGATCCGAAATAAACCGAACTACCGACAAATCATGAGCAATAAACAAGTAAGTCAGTCCTCTTGACTTTTTTAACTGATTTAAAAGATTTAATACCTGTGCCCGAATGGAAACATCCAATGCAGAAATTGGTTCATCCGCTACCACAAATTCTGGCTGCATAATCAATGCCCGGGCAATTCCAATACGCTGTCTTTGCCCACCAGAAAATTCATGAGGAAACCGGGAAGCAAACTCCGGCAAAAGCCCAACCTCACGCAATGCCTTTTGTACTAACTCAGAACGTTCCTGCGGCGACTTACAGATATTAAAGTTAATCAAGCCCTCTGAAATAATATATTCTACCTTTGCACGCTCATTTAAGGAAGCCATTGGATCTTGAAAAATCATCTGGCAGTTTTTAATGACCTCCCGATCCAATTCTTTCGAGATTTTGCCATTAATCTTTCTTCCTTTATATAAAATCTCACCTCTCGTTGTCGGATTAATCCGCACAATCGCACGTCCAATTGTAGTTTTTCCCGAACCAGATTCTCCTACAATCGAAAAAGTTTCACCACGGTAAATATCAAAATTGACATCATCCACAGCTACAAATTTTTTTCTTCCCTCTCCGAACGTAATCTGAAGATCTTTTACTTCTATCAATTTTTCTCTTTCAGCCATAGCTCTATCCTTTCGCTTTCATTTTAGAGCGCAGTGCCTGTATTGATTTTGGCCGCTCCATCTTCGGCGCTCTCGGATCTAGCAGCCATGTCTTTGCCTTATGTGTTTCCGTTATATCAAAGTATGGAGGTGCTTTTACAAAATCAATCTTCATTGCGTATTTATTTCTTGGTGCAAATGCATCTCCTACAATCTCATTATAAAGATTTGGCGGAGTTCCGTCAATCGTTGGCAAATCCTCTCCTTTTACACCAAGCTGCGGAAGTGCTGACAACAGCGCCCATGTATATGGATGCCATGCATCATAAAAGACTTCATCCACTTTTCCAATTTCTACAATCTCTCCGGCATACATTACAGCTACCCGATCCGCTACATTTGCTACTACTCCCAAATCATGCGTAATATAAATTACTGTCATATGAAATTCTTTCTGCAAATCTCGAATCAACTGTAATATCTGTGCCTGAATTGTTACATCCAATGCAGTCGTCGGCTCATCACAAATTAAAATCTGCGGATGACATGCTACAGCAATCGCAATTACAACACGCTGACGCATCCCTCCCGAAAATTCATGCGGATATTGATTATATCTACGCTCCGGATCTGGAATTCCAACTTTTTTTAACATTTCCAATGTCAGCTTTTTAGCTTCCTCTCCTTTGATTCCCTGATGCAGTTCAATCGATTCCTGAATCTGCTTTCCCACCTTTTTTAATGGATTTAGAGAAGTCATCGGATCTTGAAATACCATTGCAATCTTTTTTCCACGAATTTTTACCCAATCTGCCTCTTTTTTATACTTTGCAATATCGACTCCTTCATATAGAATCGATCCGCTTATAATTTCACCGTTTGCATCCAACATTCCGATAAATGATTTTGTAAAAACCGATTTTCCAGAGCCAGATTCTCCTACAATTGCCAAAGTTTCTCCCTCGTATAAGTCCAGAGAACATTTTCGGATCGGTTTTAGGCTTCGTCCACGCAAATGAAAGCAAATCTCGATATCTTTTGCAGATAAAATAGGTTCTTTTGCCATGTTTCCTCCCCCTTATACGTGATTTCTTGGATCGGCTGCATCCGAAAATGCATTTCCAACCAAATAAAAAGTAACAGTAATCAATGAAACAATCAATGCCGGAAATACCAGCAAATATGGATAATCCAAAAAATATCCTCTGGCATTTCGAAGTAAAATACCAAGTGATGGCGTATTAATATCCAAACCAAGTCCCAAATAGGAAAGTGTAGATTCCAATGCTATTGTAGAAGGAATGGACAATGATAATCTTAAAATAATAACACTTAACAAATAAGGTAGTATATTTTTTATCAAAATCCGATGTAACGGTGTTCCCAAACAGCGAGAAGCCAGATTATACTCCCGATCTCGATACATCATAACCAAATTTCTTACATTTCGTGCCATTGGAAGCCATCCAAATGCAATTAATGTAATTGCCATAATTGTAAAACTCTGTCCAATAATCAATGCAACTAATGTCATATAAATAATTGTTGGTATATTATTGATGATATTATATAATTCTGTAAAAAACCGATCCAGTCTGCGAACATATCCCCAGATACATCCGATTGTTACACCGACTACACATTCACCCAGTGCTACTAATACAGCAAGTTTAATAGAAATCTGAGAAGAAAACCATACTCTTGACCAATAATCACGACCCAGATTATCTGTTCCAAACCAAAATTCGGAATTAGGACTGATAAATGCTCTTGAAGAATCCGGTTCCATAGAAATATCATATTTGGCAATCGCCAATGCAATAAAAGAAAAAATTAATACCAGAAAAAATATAATCAATAAAGCGACAGCCGCTTTTTTCTTTAAAAAGTTTTGAAATACTGATTTCCAATAGGAATAATCGGAGTATCCAATCCGCTCCGCATTTTCCGCAGAGTACTCAGTAAATTCAAATAATTCGTCTTCATTGTTTGATGTACGATTCGTATCCATTACCGAGTTCCTCCGTTTCCTGTTAATTTAATTCTAGGGTCAATCAGCATCATAAGTACATCACCTAAAAATACACCTAAAATACCAAGTGATGCATATAATACTACACAGCCCTGTACCACATTTGTATCATAACGTGCAATCGCATCTGTCATCAATGCTCCCATTCCCGGCACAGAAAAGAAACGTTCTACTAAAAGAGAACCACCAATTGTCAGCAAAAAGGATGCCGGCAGATACTGTGCAAGTGGTACAAACGCATTTCTTAATACATGACGAATCATAATCTGTTTTGTCGTCAATCCCTTTGCTCTTGCCAGCTTAATATAATCCTTATTGATTTCATCCACCATATAACGTCTTGTCCAAAGTGCATAACCGGCTATCGAACCCATAGAAAGACAGACAATAGGAAGTGTAACAGACGTTGGATTTCTTGTAGAATAAAGCGGCGGCAACCCCAATACCTGTGAACCGAATACCAAAACCAACGAATAAGAAACAAGGCTTGGAACAGAGTTGACAAATATAATATATATCGTACCGATTCCGTCTACAAGTTTATCTTTAAATCTTGTCTGGGCAATTCCCAGCAAAACACCTAATACTAAGGAAATACCAAGAGAAATTATTCCCAGCCGCATCGATATTCCCATTCGTGTTGCAATTACTTTTGTTACAGCTACTCCGCTCTGAATTCGTCTGGAATCTCCCAAACTAAACTTCGTTATCAACTGCCTATAAAAATTGAATAACTGCTTCGGAAGCGGATCTAGTAAACCTGCCTGTAAAAGTTGTTCTTGCTTCTGTTCCTCTGAAAACTTCATCAACTGTTCTTCTGTAAAATAATAGTCAGTAGGAAGCATACGCAGCAGCAGGAATACGATAGTTACCACAATCAAGACTGTTGCAACCGATTGCAACAGTCTTTTAATTGTATACTTTACCATTATTTCGTTGGTCTGCCAGCTTCAAAAGCGGCTTCAAATGCTGCATAGTCATCCGCAGTATAGGCAACTGTTGATGTCTCCCAATTCTTATACTTATTGTACTGAATACCAAATGGTGCATTCATCATAGTGTAATGATTAATTCTTGTTATTTTAAAATTAATCTGATTATCAACAGGAATAAATAATGCATGATTCAGCAAATAAACCTCTGCCTGTGCAAAAGCAGCATATCTGGCATCCATATCGTCTACAATCTCATCTGCTGCCTTTTCTAATTTAGTATATTCTTCAAAAGTTGCTTTTACATTGTCTGGTGCATCTGGTATATTTTCAAAGTTCTGTGCATAATATGCATTATCGTCTGGATAAGTCATCTGCCCTAAATAATTCTGCGGATCGGCATAATCAGCACCCCATCCATTGATCATAAAGGACTGTAAACGTGGACTTCGAACTTCCTGTACTAAACTAGATACATAAGTCCGAATATTTAACTGAATAAAATCATCTCCAAAGCACTGAGAAAATACTTTCTTTAATACTTCTGCACTATCCAAAGATGCCTGACTTCCAGAAAGAATAAAGTAATCTGCCTGAACCGGGAATGTTACACCCTGAGCCGCCAACTCTTCCATTGCCTGTTGTTTTGCTGCTTCAAACTTTTCTGCATTTAATCTGGCTGCTTTTCCCTGTCCATTGGAACGATCGGTTGCGCCGTGATCCAATAAATCTGTTACTAAAGTAGTATAATCTGTTCCGTCTGATGTATATACCAAGCCTCTTCCAGTAAAAGTATCCAGTGTCTGCTTATTTGGATTAAGTGGATTTGTTCTTGCCAAATATTCGGTAAAATCCAATCCATAATACCAAGCCTGACGGAAGGATTCATTTGCAACAGCCGTATTCCAGTTCGTATCATCTGTACCGTCATCTTTTCTCTTATTATAGTTAAAATGTACGACATAAGCATACTTACTTGGATAAGTTTCCACCAGATTGTTATGATATTCATGATTCGGATCATTGTAAATCGTAGAGAATTGACTTTCATTTAAACCAACAGAATCAATTTCTCCTGCCTGATATAACTGATAGCCTACATCACTTCCTTCAATCATCTTTACCGTTACACTGTCAAACAATGTACAATTCTTATCCCAATAAGATTCGTTTTTCTCCATTACCTTTTCATTATTATAGATAAAGCTGGTCAAACGATAGCATCCGTTATACCATAATTTATCATTTGTTGCTTCCTTAAATCCTGCCGGTGTAATCTGCTCAATCATAGCTGCAGATACCGGATACAGACACTGATAAGTTGCAACTGAATCAAAATATGGTTTCGGCGTGGTACAATGATAAATTAAGGTATAATCATCCGGTGCTTCCACTCCTACCATTTGAAGAAATGTTGTGGAATCCAAAGCCATTGCTTCTTCTTCTGACAATCCTTTTGTATAATCATAATAATCCTTTGCTCCTGAAATCAATTCAATCGGCATAGAAGTATTATTTGCATCATTTTTCGATGCATTCAGCACCCACTCTAATCCAGTAATAAAGTCTTGTGCCGTACAATCTGCCATCTTATTTCCGTTGACATCTACCCATACTACATCATTGCGAAGTTTAAATGTCCATGTAAGTCCTCCGTCTTCTGTTCCCCATTCTGTAGCGATTGCTGGAACAAGATTTCCATATACATCGCAGGAAAGCAAGCCATCTACTAAATTCGTTAAAACTTCAGATGTAGAGCCTGTCTGTGTATAAAGCCAATTTAACGTTTCACACTCATGAGAACCTTGATTTTGTACCATAACCAAATCCTTAATTGGTTTTCCTCCGTTATCTACTACAGGAGTTTTTGGTGTTTCTGGATTGCCGGATGCAGTTGTTTCTGAATTACCAGATGCAGTCGTTTCCGAACTTCCAGATGCAGTTGTCTGATTTGTACCGTTTGTTGTTGGATTTGTGTTGTTATTCGAATTCCCGCCACAGCCTGTAAGCGAAGAAATCGTTAAAACAGACACTAACGCCATAGCTAAAATTTTGGATCTCTTCATTCATTCTTCCTCCCTTGTTATTATTTTAGCAATTTTATGCGCAGAATTGTAAATGCCGGAATTAAAAATGATATATATGTTTGATTGACTAAAATTTGAAATAAAAGCCTATAATCAACACATATAACCAATAGAAAGCAAAAAGCACATACTTAGACTGTCTCTAAGTCTAAATCTGTGCCCCTTCACAACTTACTATGAACATTTACACTATAAAATTTTAACATGATAAAGCATATCTGTCAAGAAGCAATCCACTATTTTTTTCAAAGCATTACTTCCAAATTGTTATATTTTTGCTTATAATAGCATTTTTTTCCAGAGAGGACGCCGGATTCTGGAAGGGTTGGTATCCTGTTGTTCCGGTTTCCAAAAAGTAAGAAGTTCTAACTTTTTTCCGAAGTCACTTCAGAATACCAACCCTTCCAGAATCTGGCTGTTTGTTGGCCTCGGAACAAAAAATAATTTTATCAAAATAAAAGTATTCCATAATATTTCTATTTACGTCAGGTTCTGTTTATATTATAGCATTGCGGTGAAAAACCCACACGCTTGCGTGCAGGATGAAAGCCGCTTTTCTTTTACTTGACATTTGCATATATTGGATTTATAATCTATGTATAAACAATGAAAAGAAACACCATGTTTACTCTTAAATATGAGTATTGCAGTTTTGGATTACAACTGTTAAAAGAGAAATCGTATGGCAAGATCAAAAAATAACAATGTACAAATTAACATTTCCATTCCTTCTGAATGGAAAACAGAGCTTGAAAACCTTGCACGTTTTGTTCAAGACGTTTTCACAGCTAAAACAGTTTTATGCAAGATACGGTGTATTATGGTCAAGAGGATATTTTGCGTCAACGGTAGGTCATATCAGTGAAGCCACAGTAATCCAATACATGGAGGAACAAAAAAATCATGGCGAATGAAGAATACCATAAAATTCTAAAACAATATCAGAAACGTTCTGGTAAGGCAGGAAACAATCTTGTCCATCTTATGAGAAAAAATTATGATCCGCTCATACGTACTAAAAGATACCGTAAACTGCTTAAACTCTATGGTGGAAACACTGTTTTTGCTCTTACGAAAGCCGAAGATGTGTGGCATGGTATAGACAACTGTCTTTATGGAAATGAGAAAACCATGCATTTCTCAAAATACGGAGAAGAACACCACGGGCTTGCCCGTGGGAGCAGTCAGAGTAATCACAAACTGAGGTAGAGATGATAAATATGATAAAAAAATATATAAAATCCTATATGATACGCCCTATTTTCTATAAAAGTATAACCAAATTTTCAATCAGCCTGACATTATGCCTGCTTTGGGATCATTTTCTAAATAAAGATAATTTATACAGTATTTGGGAATACCCTTTCTTTCTTGCTGGCTGTATCCTATTATCTGGAGTATGGTTTTGTTATCTGAAACTCGATCATTTTACAATTCATCACCTTGCCGAACGAAACGACCGAACACCCAGAAAACACCATGCTACAAAATCCATTGTTGATTTTGCCGATGAAAAAATAATTTCCTTTGAAGAACTGACTACGCAGGAACAAACTATCTGCGACCTGTTATCAAATCTTATTACAGGTATACTTTTTCTTCTTCCTGCACTAATTCTCTCACTATTTTAAAAAATCCTTTTTTATTCTGAAGCCAAGAAACAGCCAGATTCGAAAAATTTTCACTTATTGACGAAATTTCAAGCAAACAGTATAATAAAAATCACAACTAAAATTACCAGAGCAGTATAATCTTTGTTTTATCACTGCTCTGAGAAAGAGATAAGGATTATATTATGTGGATTGCAGATAATTGGAAAGATTTTGAAATTCTTGATACTTCAAAAGGAGAAAAACTGGAACGCTGGGGAAACTATTTTTTGATTCGTCCCGATCCGCAGGTAATTTGGGATACTCCAAAAACATTAAAAGAATGGAAAAAACCAAATGCCCATTACCACAGAAGTTCAAAAGGCGGAGGCGAATGGGAATTTTTTCATCTACCGGAGCAGTGGTCTATTCACTATAAAGAACTTACGTTTCATTTAAAACCCTTTCACTTTAAACATACCGGACTTTTCCCAGAACAGGCTGTCAACTGGGACTGGTTTTCTGAAAAAATAAAACAATCCCGCTCTCCTGTCAAAGTTCTGAATCTGTTTGCTTATACAGGAGGCGCTACTCTGGCAGCGGCAAAAGCCGGTGCATCTGTCACCCATGTGGATGCTTCAAAAGGAATGGTAACATGGGCAAAAGAAAATGCTGCTTCTTCTGGGTTACAGCAAGCCCCTATCCGCTGGATTGTAGATGATTGTGTTAAATTTGTAGAACGGGAAATCCGAAGAGGTAATCACTATGATGCAATTATTATGGATCCGCCTTCCTATGGAAGAGGCCCAAAAGGAGAGATCTGGAAAGTAGAAGATGCAATACATCCATTAATTAAACTCTGCAAACAACTTCTATCCAAACAACCTCTTTTCTTTTTAGTCAACTCCTATACTACAGGGTTTGCTCCCGCTGTTTTAACTTATCTGATTGGAATAGAACTGATACCAACATTCGGCGGGCAGATACATTCAGAAGAACTTGGATTAAAAGTTAAAGATACCGGATTGGCACTTCCCTGCGGCAGTTCCGGGCGCTGGGAAAGATAAACTACAATCAGACAAAAAAGATTATTTTCTCTGCTCTTGTACGTAAAAAAGGGACTGTAAAAAAATAGAGTGAAGTGATTCTATCTCCATTTTTTACAGCCCCTTTTTTCTGTTTGTACTTACAATTTATGAAATCCAAACTCCGTCTTTATCTACCGTATAACCATCTGGTGTAATAGTATCTGTCAGCATTTCACCGGAAGATGATAAATAGTACCATTTTCCATTCCACTTAATCCATCCTGTCTTCATATCTCCATTTACTAAATCCAAATAATACCATTTTCCATTTACAAGCTGCCAGTCGGATTTCATATCTCCGTTCACTAAATCCATATAATACCATTTTCCGTTTACAAACTGCCAGCCGGATTTCATATCCCCATTTTGTTTATCTAACAGATACCACTTTCCGTCTGCTGTTTTCAGCCAGCCTATTTCCATCTTCTTATTATTGGAATTCATAAAATACCACTTGTTGTTATTCCAAAGCCATCCTTTTACTGCTTTTTTGTCTGCTCCGAAATAGTACCATGCCTGTTCTACTTTCTGCCATTTATTTTGCGAAAGCGTTGTATTATTTTCGCAAAATACTACTTCCTGATTACTTGAAATAACCAATTTTCCTGTACTGCATTTTATAACGTTCTGTACTTTTGTATCATTGCCTAAAACATTGGTTACCAGCTTTTGTTCCTCGGAAGTTAAATTGGAATTTAATCCTGAGTTTGTCCTTATTTCTGAACTTGAACCAGAGCTTGAACTTGAACCAGAACTTGGTCTGCTGCTTCTATTTTTTTCAAAGGCAGCATGAACGATTATATCTTCCTTTGGCATTACAAATGAATTATTTACAACAACGGCACTTCCGCTTGTTACCTTCCATTCTTTAAAGTAATAACCTGTGTTTGCCGTTTCCTTTAATATAATCTCTTCTCCTGCTTTTGCATGATCTGTACTTGCACTTGCTGTTCCGTTTCCATCATTTGTTACTGTAATATTATATTCTTGTTCTGGAAGATTAATGGTATATTGAAAAGTTACAACAGCACTATCTCTCATATCTTCTCTTATGGCAACTGCTTTAATTACAATAACTTTGCTTTCGCCTTTTATCCCTTCCAATAAAATTGGATCGGTATATTTTATACCAGACTGAAGCGGATCTTTTGTTTCATCCAATACATAATAGATGCTTGCTCCCTCTGTAGAACTGGTCAGTTTTACCGTTTGATTTTCTGTATAAACACCAGCAATTTTATCAGGTACAGGTGCTCCTGCTATTTCTGCTGCAGAAACCGTAATCGTCGCTGTAATCAAATCCGATTTTCCATCGGTATCAATCAAAATAGATTCAAAATCTGCCTTGCCATTCACCTGAAATACTTGCTCTGTCCTAATAGTTGGATCATATGCAACTGGATCTTCTGGGTTTTCCAAATCCCATACAATCGCTGCCCATTTCACCGCTTCATCTTCTGTTTTCACTGCAATTTTTTCTGGAAGTCCCAAATCTTCCACTGTCTTTTTCGTTCCGTTTGCTATTCCATCTATTGTAATACACGAAACAATATCCTCTAATAATTTTGCCTTTGGTGTAATCGGAAACGTATAAGTTACTGTCAAATCCTTTCCGTCCTCACTGCAAAAAACTTCTGCCGAATCAGAATTTACAGTCACTGCAGTAGCATCTGTAAATGCATAGCCTTCTTTTGCTTTTAAATTCACAGTAATATTATAAACTGTATGATATTCTGCCTTTCCGCTTACAATTTCTTCTTCTTTTTTCCAAATCATATTTTCCGCAGTAATTTCTTCTACTTCCTGATTATTGCAGGTAATCTGCATTGGCAAATCTTTGCCTCCCTCTGGAAGAGCAAGCTCTGTCAATTCCACTGATTTTATTTCCTCTATCGGCTTATATGTATAAGTAATCGTTAATGTCTTATTGTCACTACTTCTCTTTATATTTTCTTGTGAAACCAAGATATCCTGAAACTTTACAATCAAATCTTCAAAAAAATAATATCCTTCCTTAGCAGTTAAAGTAATACTCGCAGTATACGCTACTCCAACTCCTGCCTTAGCATCTTCTGCTAATTCTGTTTCTCCGTCTTTCCAGACAACCGATACTTGATCCTCTACTGTTTCGATTCCTTCTGTTCTGCAAACTGCCCCTATGTCCAAAAGCTGCCTGAAAGCAGGATCTGCAATATCTGTCACTTCTATACTAGAAATCGCTTCCGGCGGAATATCTTTTGTATACACCTTTATCCTGCAATTTCCTTTATCCAGTTCCTTCCAGCCACCTATATAGCTATATGATTTACTTCCATTTGAAACATGATTATCCAAATAAATCCAAAACCTTCCTTCACTGTCACAAAGGCTCAAAACCACTGCAAACTCTTCTCCCTCTTTTAGTTCTATTTTATCTTCCAACAAAACAGTATGATAGCCTGCATAATCAAGAGTTCCGCTTTTTATTATTTGGGGTTCTTCAAGATAAAGCGGATCTTCCTCTCCTGCAAATATACCTATGGTATAACTTGTTCCTGCGTATCCGGTATAAAAACCAACTGCTTTTACCATTTCTCTTCCTTTTGCAGTAAATTGATTTGCTCCGGCATATGTTCTTGAACTAGAATAATAAGCCGTCCCGGCTGATCCATCATACTGATAATTATTATCATAATTAGAACTGTCTTCCATTTGAATAGATGCTGCTATCGAAAAAGAAGGTTCTTCATAAGACATATAGAAAAAACCATCCGTCCCCCATCCTTCTCCCCAGCTATTTTTTACAATCCAAGCACCATTTTCCTCTGGTGCATCATTTTTAGTAAAATTATTTTTATCAAAATTATCATCCCAACCAACCAGTGCCACAGCATGATTAATGCTATAGTAAGGATGTTTTCCGCAATAATAAGCACATACTGTCTTATCTCCCAGCAAAACATCTTCATAATAATCACCATCCGAAAAATACTCACAATACACTGCACCATATTTCATAATCGCTTCTTTTATAGATTTTCTGTCATTCGGTGCATACAACTCTATATTCTGCAAATGTGCAACCGATTCATATCTTAAATCCTCACTAATTTCATCAATAGTTTCAGCAACCCGATCTCCTATATTTTCTACATCAGAAGAAGGATTAGGATTTACTGGATAGAGATCTGAAGGGTAAGGTGCTTTTTCTTCATCTACAACTCCAGACCATCTAGCCAGAGCTGGCATAGAATGATAAATACTAGCACCTGTATTATATGCCTTTTTTCCTAATATCACCATGTTTCCATTTTCATCAATATCTCGCCCATCCCCTTCCATAGGATCTGTTTCAGGTGGCAATGCACCCACATTTGTAAACCATGCCAAATGCAATTCAGAATAATCTACTTCCTCTGCATCAGCTAAATTTTGAACTATCATATTCGCTTCTGCACAAGTAATTACTGCAAAAGCCCAACATAAACCTAATGAACCCTGATTTTTTACACTTGGCATATTCATTTCTTCATAACTATTATATCTCTCAGGAAGTTCTGAAGCAGTTTTCACCCTTGGCATAAGCTGATCCCTAACATCAATCTCATTACCATCTTCATCTATAAATATAACACCATACCCAGAGTCTGATTCATCATCTATCATCCTTATCTCATGAACAATATCCTCCTCTTCCTCTGTTTGCTCCGCAAATATTTCTATATTCATAGAACCAAACAACATAAAAAATACTAACAACCCTGCCATAATTTTCGTTCTTAACTTTTCGGCGCATCCTTTGCTCTTGCTAATATATCCTTTACTCCTTCACTACGAAAAACTTCCCCTTTCAGAAATTATCCCCCTTTCACTGTTTTCGTTTTAAAATACCAAAAAGCTATATTTATGTGGATTATATAGTACTATTTATCTAATGTCAAGAAACACTATTCATAACTTTAATTAGGCTTTTAAAAATAAGATACTGCCGAAAATGATTGCTTTCACCGGACGCAAGAGGCGGTTTGCTTCTGTCCTTTGCCTGCTCCGCTCCAAATGGTAAGAAAGTCTACGGCTTCTGATTTCGGTTCATCCAGCCAGACGAACCGGGGCGCAATTCACCTTCATAACAACCAAAACGAACCGAGTGTAAGGAAGGATTTTACCAACCAACACCCTCTTCCCTATCCTCCAGGCTAAACACGCCCCTTTTTTTGCATACCCTGCATAGAAGCAGGATATGCAAAAAATTCTAGGTGTTTCCACAGAAGCCTAAGACTTTCTAACCGTTCTCCGAAGTCGCAGGCAAAGGACAGAAACAAACCACCTCTCGCTGTTGATGGAATAGCGATAGAAATTATATTTTATTACAGAACAGAAACCGATTTTCAGAAGAGTTTGAATGTAATTTTTTTGTTCCGGGGTCAAGAAACAGCCAGATTCGAAAACGGTGGACAGCCTGC
>CAJUGZ010000102.1 GCA_910585855.1 uncultured Lachnospiraceae bacterium
TATACATAAAAAAGTGCCTTGTGCGTTATTTTTTTCAAAAAGTTGTAAAGTGGTGATTATAAAAGTGAATTTTTAGAAATAGTTAGGGCTTTAGAAAACCTTTCTGATAAATCTGTTTTGGATATTAAGACAATATTTTGGAAAAATAGTTTGCTGGCAGCAGGAATTTTTTTTAGTGGTTTGATAGGTTGTATAGGAATTTTATATTTGGAGTAAAGAAAAAGAAAAGGATTTTCTAATATGGAAAAGAATTAACCATAAATAGAAAAAATTTGATTTTATTACAAAAATACGTTTACTTATGATAGGTAAAAAATAATGGAAAAAAAGGCGTTATAATAAAGAAAGTTAGTTTATAGCTTCTGAAGTTTTTGGAAGGGAGGACGCCAGATGCCAAAACGGTAGACGTCCTGCTGTTCCGATCTTCAAAAAGCAGAGAGTTCTAAGGCTTCTTTCTATTGGTGCATCCAACCGGACGAACCGAGGCGCAATTCGCCCGTATGACAGCGGAAACGGAATGGGCATACGGAAAGGTTTTACCTTGTGCTTGATGAAATCCTTTCTTACATCAGCCATGTTTCGCTTGTAGTGAGGGCGAATTGCGCCCCGGTTCGTCCGGTTGGATGAATGAAAATGAAGAAGTTTTAGACTTTCTTACGTTTTGGAGATCGGAGTTGGCAGAGAATACTAGCAAACCGAATCTGGCGTCCGGTAAAGTCAAAAAGCTATGAGTATAAAAAAACAGAAAGGAGGAAAAGTAATTCGATTTGATGGATTAATTTAAGAAAATATAGAGTAAAAGGGGTGCAGTGTCATGAGAAAACGTAAATTTTATTTTAAGGCAGTATGTATTGGTATATTGTGTATGGTAGGATTGAGTGCTTGTGGAAAAGAGAACAGGGATTCTGAAATATCTGTTAGTAATTCTTTGAATAGTGAAAATACGCTTGTTGTCTATTTTGCAAAAGAAAATCCGTTTTATCAGTTTGCTTTGGAAGAGTACCAGAAAACCAGTAAAACTGAAATTGATTTACATGTTTTTGATACAGAGGAAGAGTTGGCAAAACAATATGTTGCAGAGGGAATGGCAGCAAGTGGTGCAGATGTAGTGTTATGTGGAAATACATCTTCACTGAATATAAAAAGTTTAGCGTCAAAAGGGGTTTGCTTGGATTTAACGCAATATTTTAATCAGGATCAGCAGTATCAAAGCCAAAATTATTATGAAGTTGTAGTGGATGCAGGAAAAATCGAAGGGAAACAGTATGTTTTACCGATTACATATGATTTGGGATTTGTAGTGGTGAGAGAGGCAGTGGAGGATTTATGCGGAAATGTTGTAACAGATCAGACGGATTGTTATACATTTTATAAAGATTTGCTCACCTGTCAGGAGATTTTACATGATTCAGAGGAAATACGGCTTGGGTTATGTTTTCCTTTCGGTTCTGCAGAAGAAAATCTTTTATATGCTTATCATGTAAGTGGATTGCATTTAACGGATGGTTCGCAGATAACGGCAGATAAAGAAAAAATACAAATATTATGTGATTTTATTAAAGCTGGTCAAAAAGAATGGAAGGAAAAGTTTGATGAGATGAAAAATTCAGGTCAAAAATCCGCACTTTTAACAGGTTATCAGCTATTGAATGGAAATCCGGCTGCAAATGTACGCAGGCAGGAATATGCCTATGAGGCATTATTTGATATAACAATTAATTATGCTTTTATCCCTTCTGAATCTCCGGGAAAATTTCATGCAACTGTTCGTGATTTTGGATTTGTCAGTGCCAAAAGTGATAATCAGGAACAAGCCTATCAATTACTGCGTTATATAATGGATTATAATTTTTATAAATTGGGAGTAGTATACGATACAGGAGTTCCAATTAATCAGAATAATTTTGAAAATCAATTTCAAGAGTTATGCAATATAACAGAAGTAACAATGGGAAATAGTTCAAAACAAGTTTTGCCTATGTCAGAGGATTTTAGGAAAAGATTAAGAGAACAGATGACACAAATTGATTCTGCAAGCTTAGTTTCTCCAGATGAAGAAAAAATTTTTGCAGAAACAATGATAGATTACATCAATGAAACGGCGGATTTTGAAGATTGTTATCAGCAGATGTGCAGCAGATTGGATATTTATTTGAGGGAATGATCACGTAAGAGCAGATAGTATTGTAGGTGATAACAGATAAAAAACAAGAGGGAGAGAAGACGAATGCGAAAACAGACAAAAGACAAGGGCAGAAACAAAAAAAGAGTAACTATGCCAGTTTTGCTGCTGTTGCTTTTTTTCCTTGTTGCAGCAGGAATGACAATAATTTCTCAAAAAAATTATAAGCGGAATTTACTTTCAGTTACAGTGATACATCCTGTAAAAAAGAGGCTGCCATATAAGAAAGAATATATGGCAGTCTATCAAGAAACATCAGATGGTGGTGTAATCCAATGGGAGATGGGGGAAGAGGCAGAATATGCAAAAAACGGTGAGGTATGGATTTATCCAGTTTATTTGGAAAATCAGATAACAGAGTCAGGACAACTGATTCCTTATTATGTAAAAGGTGAGGGAAAACAGGGATTAGAAATTTCTGTCGTAAAAAATTTGGAAACAGGCGGATATATGATGGAAGCAAGGGTAGAAACAGACTCTAATAGGTGGGCAGAGGAAGAACAGATTATGGTAGTAGTCAGCTATATGGGAATACAGAGAGAGTCAGTAATCCCATATAGTGCAGTGATAAAGCCAAAGACTCCAACAGAGAGTTCAAGAATTTATGTAATAGAGAAGATTCCTAAAGTATGGGGAATTGCTTTATCGATTCAATCGATGCCAGTGATGATTTTAGAAACAAATGGAATAGAGGCAGCTATTGGCAATACCATTTTGGCTGACATTGTGGCAGATACAAAAACAGTAGGTTTATATGAGGGGATTCAGGTAAAGCTGCTTGAGGAAGGAGAGAGCGAAAGTGAAGAAGAAAAGAAATAAATATAATAAAATAGCTCTGTTCTTTTTATTGCCATTTTTGGCTGGAGGTTTTCTTTTTATTTGTATTCCGCTGGCAGTAACAATAAAGGGAAGTTTTTGGAAAAGAAACGGAGAGTTTATAGGACTTTATGAATATCAAAAGTTGTTTCAGTCGGGTTCTTTTATTTTATCGGTAAAAAATATGCTGCTTTTTTTTCTGGCAGCATTGCCGTTTCTTTTTCTTTTATCTTTGGCAGTTGCTCTAAGTATGCAATTTTTAAAAAAGCGAAATAGCAGATGGATTTCCGCCCTGTTTTTATTTCATTTACTTCCAATGCTGCTTCCTTCCGCCGTTATTACTGTTATTTTTAAAATTTTTTTAGAAACATATGGAGTATGGAATAAAGTATTGACAGAAAGCGGAAAAGAAAGTATTTCTTTTTTATATTCAAAGTATGATTTTTGGATTTTAATAGGAATTTATCTTTGGAAAAACTATGGATATTGTATGATTGTTTTATATGGAGGAATTAATGGAGTAGCAGAAGAAACAATAGAAAGTGCGAAATTAGACGGTGCTGGTGCAGTTCGGATTCTTTTTCAAATTATATTTCCTCAGATAAAAAGTTTTCTTTTATTTGTTGGTTCACTTGGGGTAACAGCAGTTTTTAAAATATTCCGTGAATCTTATCTGCTGTTTGGAAAGTATCCTCATGAATCTGTTTATATGCTGCAGAATTTTATGAATAATCGATTGTATGCAATGGACTATGGAGCACTTTCTGCTGCCTCTTTTTTTCTTATTCTTTTTTTCTCCGTATGGATTTATATTATTTTTTTAAGAGGGAGGAAGGAAAATGAAGAGTAAAAAAGAAAAGTGGATGGTAAGATTGATTTTATTATTTATGTTTATTTGTACTTTGCCAGTAATTTTATTTTTATTATTTATTTTTTGTAATTCTTTTCTTTCTTCTTCTGAATTTATCAGTCGATATGGAATGGCAGAACACGGAAATCAAGTTTCTCAGTATGTGCAGTTTTCTTTTTTTCCAAAAAAGATTTCTTTAGATCAGTATAAAGATGCCTTTTGGAATCATTCCAATTTCTGGTATTATTTTTGGAACAGTGCAGAAATTAGTATTTTTATTGTTATTGGAACAGTTGTGGTATCTGCATTGGGAGCATATGCCTTTGCAAAATTACATTTTCCATGTAAACAAATTTTATTTTTAGGTATTATTGTCTTTATGATGCTGCCATATCAGGTTATGTTATCGCCGCAGATACTTTTACTGGATCAAATCAAACTTTTAAATCATACCAGCTCTGTTATTTTACTAAATATCTTTACAACATTAGGAGTATATTTACTGTATCAATTTATGCTGAATATACCAAAGGAATGTATAGAAGCCGCAAAAATGGATGGTGCAGGACATATTAAAATCTTTTTTTCTATTGTTTTGCCTCAGATAAAGGACGGCATTTATACTTTGATTATTTTAAATTTGATTGATACATGGAATTTGGTAGAACAGCCGCTTCTATTTTTAAAAAATCAATATCAGTATCCTCTGTCTGTTATTTTATCAGAAGGAGAAGAAGTAATTGAAAATAATGTATTTGCCTGTTGTGTTATATTTTTAATTCCGATTTTATTGGTATTCCTTGCCTGCAAGGATGGACTACTAAACGGAATTGGTAATTCTGTCCTTAAATAAAATAAGGGGGGACGCTAAAATTCGAAGGAAAGTCTGCTTCGAGCCCGCTTGCGCTTAGCATTTCCTCGTAGCGGACACTAAGGTGCTGTAGTTTAGCACCTTAGTGTCCGCTACGAGGAAATGCTAAGCGAGAGCGAGCCCGGAATAGACCTTCCTTCCAATTTCAGCGTCCCCTCCGCTAATAAAATAAAAGTCCTTTTTTTCAGTTAGGGAGAATTTTTAGATAAGATATTTGGCTGTAGCAAGTTTATTTAGGTAAGGTTTCCAGCAAATTGTGTCATATAGAGTTCATAATATGTTCCTTTTTTGTCAAGCAATTCTTGGTGAGTTCCCATTTCGGAAATATGTCCGCTATCCATAACAACAATACAGTCAGCATCTTGTATTGTAGAAATCCGATGAGCAATAATTAAACTTGTGCGATCTTTCATTAAATTTACCATAGCATCTTGAATATGTTTTTCTGTTCGTGTATCTACACTAGAGGTTGCTTCATCTAAAATTAAAATTTTTGGATTGGCAAGAAACGCTCGTGCAATAGAAAGAAGCTGCCGTTGCCCTTGAGAAATTCCTGCACCGCCGCCTGTAAGTAATGTATCATATCCGTTTTTTAAATGCTGAATCATTTTGTGACAATAGCTGATTTTTGCTGCCTGTTCCATTTGCGCATCACTTGCTGACAGATTGGAATATTTTAGATTATTTCGTACAGTATCTGTAAAAAGTGTGGTATCCTGCAAAACAATAGCTGTATTTTTACGAAGTTCTGTACAGGAAATATCTTTAATATCAATTCCATCGATTAAAATTCTTCCTCGATCCATCTCATAAAACCGCATTAAAAGATTGACAACCGTAGTTTTTCCGCTGCCTGTTGCTCCTACTAAAGCGATTTTTTGTCCGGCTTCCACTTTTAAATTAAAATCATATAATACCTGTTTTCCTGCTTGATAAGAAAAATCGACATGTTCAAAAGTAATGATGCCTTTTGTCTGTTTCATATCGGATTGTCCAGATTTATCTTCGTCTGCTTCATCTAAAATTTCAAATACTCGCTCTGCACCGGCGATAGCGGTTTGAATCTGCCCATATACTTGAGCTAATTCATCGATCGGACGCCCAAATTGTTTTGCATAGATAATAAAGGCAGAGATAACTCCAATAGAAATGATTCCATGAATTGCAAAATATCCGCCAAATGCAGCAATAATTACAAAGCCAATATTATTAATAACATTCATAATCGGTCCCATCGATCCGCCAAGAGTTTCAGCAACAATTCCTGTTTTTGTTAATTTATCGGATGTCTGATTAAATTCTTCCATTATTTTTGACTGCTGGTTATAGGCAACAACTGTTCGATAACCAGTTACCATTTCCTCTACTGTACCATTTAAACTTCCTAAAAGTACCTGACGTTTTCGAAAAAATTTCCGCATCTGTGTAGATAGAAATTTTGTTGCAGTTACAGTGAGAATAACAGTAAAACAAGAAAGTGCAGCAAGCGGCGGACAATAATAAATCATCATAATTACCGTTCCAATAACAGTAAAAATGCCGGAAACCAAAGAACTTAATGATTGAGCGATGGTATTAGATATATTTTCCACATCGTTTGTCATACGACTCATAATATCTCCATGGGAATGGTAATCTAGATAACGAATCGGAAGATTTACGATTTTATCAAATAGATCTTCTCTCATATGTTGCACGATTTTTTGGCTTAATTTGGCACTGGTAATACTTTGTACCAATGTGCCAAGACAGTGAAATCCATATAAAATCAGCATAAAAATAAGTATTCTGGGCAGTTGGTTAAATGCTCCCTCTGCAATTCGATCAATCGCCTGACTTTGCAGACCGGGCACACTAATATAACAAATAACAACGAGAAATACAGAAAAAAACAGTGTAATTAACATATACTGCTCAGATGAAAAATATTGAAGAAGCCGTTTCATTGTCTTTTTTCCATCTTTTGGTTTTTCTACTTCCTGACGATTCCTTGGGCCTCTCATTCCCGGAATCTTATAATGGTTTAGCTGTGTTTGGTTATTTTCTTTATTCATCGCTGTTTCCTCCTGTTTTTAACTGGGATTCATAGATATCTCGATAAATTTCACTATATGTTAATAAATTTTTATGAGTATCACAAGCAGCTATTTTTCCATGTTCTAATACAGCAATTCGATCGGCATTTTTTACAGAAGCAATTCTTTGAGCGATAATAATTTTTGTTATGCCATGATATTCTTTTTCAAGTTCTTGATATAACTTTGCTTCTGTTTTTAGATCCAGTGCACTGGTAGTATCATCAAATATTAAAATATTTGCCTTTTTTAATATAGCACGGCTGATGGCAAGCCGTTGTTTTTGCCCACCGGAAAGACTCATTCCTTTTTCTGCAATTAGAGTATCCATACCCTCCTGTTTTTTTTCAATAAATTCTGCTGCCTGTGCGATATGTGCTGCTGTTTTAATTTCTTCTTCAGAAGCAGATCGATTGCCCCATTGAATGTTTTCTTTAATTGTAGTACTAAATATTTCACTTTTTTGCAGTGCAACTGCAATTTTATCTCGAAGAAAAGTGAGATCATATTCTTTTACATCTATTCCATCAATTAGTACTTGTCCTTTTGTAGCATCATAAAATCTTGGAATTAGATTTACTAAACTAGATTTTCCACAGCCGGTTGCACCCAATATACCAAGTGTTTCACCAGAATGAATGGTAAGATTAATCTGATCTAATACAAACTGTCCATTTGATTCTGGATAGGAAAACGAAACATTTTTAAATTCTATTGTACTTCCGGTTTCTTCTTTTTCTTTTGTATAAGTACCACTTTGAATAGCAGGAACACAGTCTAAGACTTCCTGAATCCGCTGCCCGGAAGCAATTCCTCTAGAAGCTGTCTGGAAAATCATAGTCATCCGCATTAATGCATTTAAGATTTGAGAAAGATAAGTAATAGCTGCCATAACATTTCCCGGAGTTGCTGCCCCTGCCTGTACTTCCACTGCTCCTACTTTAATAATAGCAACAATCGAAATATTCAGTACAATATTCATTAATGGTGTCATATAAGAGAGTAAAATTAAAATTTGAAGCTGTGTATTAATTAAAGCGTTATTTGCAGTTTGAAAACGTTCTTTTTCATACTCTTCCTTTACATAAGCCTTTACAACACGAGAACCACTGACATTTTCCTGAATTACATTATTAACTGAATCAAGTTTTTTTTGCAGAATACCAAACATAGGATTTGCCTTTGAAATAAAAAAAACTACCATAAAAATGATAAAAGGAAGCGCACATACTACAACAATTCCAAAGTTCAGATCTAATAATAGCATACTGAAAATTCCTCCGAAAAATAAGACAAAAGTACGTACAAATCCTCGGATGCACTGCATAATAAAATTTTGCAGCTGTGTAATATCATTTGTTACTCTAGTAATCAAAGATCCAGTAGAAAACCGATCCGTTTGTTCAAAGGAAAAAGACATAATCTGACGAAATGCATCTTTTCGAATATCATTTCCAAAATTTTGGCTGCACCGATTGGCAAATACACCAGATAATATGCCGCAGATTCCACCAATTCCAACAAAAAGAATCATCTTTGCCCCTGTAGTAATAATTAAATTCAGATTTCCAACCCCCTGATTTGAAAGCCCTAATACACCTTCATCAACAATAATACTCATCAATCGGGGCTGCTGCAGATCCATAAAAACTTCTCCGCACATAAATAGTGGAGCAATTACTGCAAATAACCAATATTTTTTTAAGTATTTAAGTAATTTTAACATGATTTCACATCCTTTCTATTCTGTTTTTATAAAAATTCTCATTTTCTTTAAAAAATAAGAGGAGTTAAAGTTAGCTGTTTTTACTTGACAATTTATTTGTCATAATTTAAAATAAATTTATTGTTTTGCGGCAGAGAAAGCGGCTAGATATCATATAGTAAAGATGGTTTTTATACTTTGAAGTGTTAATAGATAAGAGTTGTAAACTAATATTATATAAATTAGGATATTATAATGAATTTATATAATAATTTTATCAAAATAAATTTATTTTTGCAAGAATATAAAATGATAAAATTTTTAATAGAACTTACTAAATTTTGTCGTAAAGTCTAATTCTGTTATAGAAAATTTCATAAAAGAATTTGACTTATAGATTAAATTAAGTTTTAGGTAGGAAAGGTATTACTAAAAGAATGGGGGAAGAAAATTATGATAAATAAAATAACAGCACAGCAACTTTTTATGAATCTGAGTAGTTTAAATTTAGAAAAACAGAGTGGCATTATTTTGTTTAATTTAGCTGGTATATCTGTAAAGATTAATACTACTGATACAGTTGGTATTACACTTCAGGCGTGGTTAAAGCAATATCTATTAAATAATAACATATATTTTTTAGAGCCATCTAATACGCAGGAATTTCCAGATTTCTATTTGGATGATAATGATATATATAGTTCTATGCTTGAAGTTAAAGCATTTAATTACAATGCTACACCAGCTTTTGATATCGCAAATTTTGAATCATATTGCTCATCTGTAGTGAATAAGCCTTATAGATTAGATGCAAATTATTTGATATTTGGTTATATAATGAATAATTTTGGTGATATTACCATTAAAAAGATATGGCTTTATAAAATATGGCAGATAGCAGGTACATCTCAGCGTTTTCCTCTTAAAACACAAGTAAAGCGAGATGTGATATATAATATTAGACCTAATAGTGATTTTAAGTCTGGAAACAAAGGACCATTTCAAACAAGGGAAGAGTTTCTTTTTGCAATTTATAAAACGCTTAGTAGTTATAAAGGGAAAGTTTTTGCAGATAATTGGAAAAATTCACTTTCTGTCAATTATAAAAAATACTATGGTTATGATTTATCATTTGAATAAAAAGATTTTAAGTGAGATTACCTCAATTTTAATTTGAGGTAATCTTGTTTTTGTTTTATTTTATATGTTTAATATAAGCATCACAAAGTTTATCCGATACAGCTTTAACGGTAGGGACTACAACTGTATTTCCCAATAAGTCAAAGGCTTTTGTTAAACCTGTTCCATTATCATCAAACATTGATAAATTATAGTTTTCTGGATAACCAAACATTCTAAGACCTTCTCGTAGGGTTAGTTTTCGAATACCATTTCCATCAATAACGGCAATATGAGAAATATCTGCAGCAACAAGGGTAGGTGCGATATCATTTGAGTCTAAAATTTTCGTAAACTCAAAACTTAATTTTCCTGCAACGATATTATATCCTAATGGTTTCGTTTTATCTTGTTTTCTAATATTTCTTTTAGAACCGTTTTCCATTTCTACTTGAATTATATCTTTAGGGTGTTCTTTTACAAGATATCCCTTTTCTACTAAATCATCAAGAGTTTCTTTCAAGTTTTCTGATTGGTGAAAAGTAGCTATTTGATGTAATGTAAGAGGCATTCCGTCCATCCATTTAATACCAATTTCTTTTGCCCAATGTTTTTTTCTTCTTTCTTTAAAAAGTTTTTCAATTATAATTTTTTGCTCTTGTGTTATTTCTCCTTTTAGTTCAATATCCCAACTATGAATATTATTGATACCACCTCGCTTATCTTTAATTGCTTTTCCATGTAGCTGTTCAGGTTTATAATATTTTAGTAAACATTTTGTAAAATGTGTATTTTCTAACGGCATACCATGCTCTAATATGTCTCCTACAACTACTCGTTTTTCATTAAAGTGATCCATATCAATATGTTTATCTTTAGTTCCAACAATAAAAATTCGTTTTCTAAGTTGAGGAACACCAAATTTTTGACATTCCAATAATCGCCATTCTACTTTATAATTTAGATTATTTAATGATTCTAAAATAATTTTTAAGGTTCGTCCGATTTTATCTTTATTGCTTTGTCTGTCATGTAGTACAAGCCCTTCAACATTTTCAAGAATAAAACCATAAGGTTTTTTTTCACGCAAAATTCTTTCAACTTCAAAAAATAATGTTCCTCTTGTATCCAGAAATCCTAATCTTTTTCCGGCTGTGCTAAAAGTTTGACAGGGAAATCCCGCAAGCAGTATATCAAAGTCTGGAATGTCATTAGTCGAAATTTTACAAATATCACCAACTAAATTATGTTGTTTGAAATTGTCTTTTAATGCCTGTACTGCATATGGTTTTATTTCTGAAGTAAGAACACATTCTGTTTCAAATCCTCGTTCCTTAAAAGCCTGTTCAAATCCAAGCCTGATTCCTCCCATTCCAGCAAATAAATCTATAAATTTAACATTCATAATTTATTTCTCCTATTGGTTATTTTTTTCAGGTTTTAAAATAAGACTATTATTAATTTTATCGAAATAAATTTGAAAACGTGATATGCCTTTTTCTACATTCAAATTAACAAGTACATTTTTTGGCAGTCGGATTCTCATATCTTGCTGTAAAACATATGTATCAAGGTATATTAAATTATCTTCTTTCATAAAAACCCTCCTTTAGATTAAGCATAGTTTAATTATAGTTCAAATTTAGTCTAAAGTCAAGTTTTTTGACATTCAACAAGAATTTTTTTATTCAAGGTTTAAGTGGTTCTTAAAGATTTTAATAGTAATAAAAGATAAAATTCCTGTAATAATAAGAAGTAAAATAATAAGAACACTGGCATTTACATTCCAATAAGTAATGAATTCCAGTCCTTTTTCGTTTTGATAAAATGAACGGAATATTTGATCTGCTTTTTCCACTATAAAAAATAGATATTTTATAAAAAAACAAGAGATAAGAAAGATTTTTAAAAAGTTGTATAGAAAAAATGTAATTATTGCAGAAATGATTCTGTACTTTTTAGATAAATGTCCAACTGCAATAAAAAAGTAAAATTCCGCTGTAGTAGAAGCGAAATGAACGATTAAGAAAAGGAGTATTAAAATAATACCGAAAATATAAGCAGGATGGGCGGAAGGAATAAAGTCAGAAATAAAATTTTTTACAAATTCACCAAAACCATCTTCCCAAAAAAGGATACTCTGGGATAAGAGGAATGAAAATAAACTGCATATCAGCCAGATTACAGAAGAAATCAGTTTAGATATAATCAGCATCCAAGTAGGAACAGGGAGAGTAAAGGTCAGATATCCTTCATTTCCTGTTAGATTTTTATAAAAGCGAATTAAGATTTGGGTAAAGGTAAGAAGAAAAATTCCTATACATAGGAAGTGATAAGCAAAAATAAGCACATTGTGTAGTCGCTCTAAAATATCATATAAAGTAGAGTTTTCGATAGAATTCGAAAAATAATTAATAGAGGTAATATAGATTTTGTTTATAATCGTTAGGAGAAAGAAGGTAATATAGAGTATAGAAAATTCTTTGGATGTTGATTTTAGTTCATATTTTATTAGTTTTTTTAACATTTAAATTCCTCCCTAAATATGGTATCAATGGATTTTCCTTCTTGAGTGCGGATATCTTCTGCCGATGCCATTTTTATTAAATGACCATTTTGAAGAAAGATAACATCATCTAAAATGGATTCAATATCGGAAATTAGGTGAGTGGAAATAATCATACTTCCTGATGGATTATAATTATTGATAATTGTGTTTAGAATATAATCACGGGCAGCAGGATCGACTCCTCCAATTGGTTCATCTAAAAGATATAAATCAGCATTTCGGCTCATAACCAGAATTAATTGTATTTTTTCTTTTGTGCCTTTTGACATGGTTTTTAATTTTTCTTCAGGATGTATTTTTAGTTTATTTAACATGTCATAGGCTTTGTCTGAATCGAAATTAAGATAGAAGGTGTGGAAAAAGTCAATGATTTCTCTTACTTTCATCCAATTATTCAGATAAGTGTTATCTGGCAAATAGGCTACTTTTTGCTTGGTTTCTGGACCTATTGGAATTCCTTTTATTGTAATAGTGCCGGATGTTGGAGTAAGAAGACCATTAGCTAATTTGATAAAGGTAGTTTTTCCGCTGCCATTTGGACCTAAAAGACCAATAATTTTACCGCTTTGGATGGAGAGGGTAAGATTAGAAAGTGCTTCTTTTTTACCATAATATTTGGTAAGATTATTACATTGCAAAAGTATGGACATGTTCTTTCCTTCCTTGTTTTTATTTAATTTATAATTTATTGTTTAATATTTTATGATTTTGTATTGATACAATCATATACTTTTGAATGTAATTTGTCAATGTTTGACAGGATAAACTTGCAAAGTATTAGGCTTTTGGAGACTAGGATGCTGCTGGGAGGTAGCTTTCACCGGACGCCAGAGGCAGTTTGCTCCTGTCCTTTGCCTGCTCCGCTCCAAACGGTAAGAAAGTCTAGGGCTTCTGATTTTGGTTCATCCAACCGGACGAACCGGGGCGCAATTCGCCCTCATCACAGGCGGAATGTAATTGATGTAAGGAAAGATTTTATCAGTCATAAAACATCCTCTTCTCTATTATCCGGGCTAAACACGCCCCTTTTTTTGCATACCCTGCATAGAAGC
>CAJUGZ010000103.1 GCA_910585855.1 uncultured Lachnospiraceae bacterium
AAGGAAAAGGCAGAAGTCTTAGAACTTCTTGCTTTTTGGAAACCGGAACAGCAGGATGCCCACCGTTTTCGAATCTGGCGTCCCCCCTTGGAAAACCAAAAAATAGTGCAGCCAAAAAGCCGCACCATTTCCAAAAATATAAAAAAGTAAAAAACTTCCCTTTACCAAAGAAGCACCGTCCCAACCTGTCTTTCTTTCTCTTTATCAAACACAAGCACCTGTCCAAATCCCATACATCCATCCGCTTCTGTCTGATCCGTTGGCGTATTTACTTCCTGATGACAAACAATTACTACATACTCTTTCCCATTTGCCTCAATTTTTACTGCCTCAGCCCAAGTATCAGGATGAATCACATCTTTAAACTCGGATCGAACTGAAATCTTTTCTGCCTTACATTCTTTTACTCCTCCTGCTTCCTGCCCAAAAACTACCGTAATCAGTGAAGTAAAACCTTTCTTTGTCTTTTGTACAGTAACTGTAGTCTGTTCCTCTGCCTGATTATAATTTCGTGAAATACGAGTCTTTTTTGTACCAATTTCCACTTCAGGTGTTATAAAATACAGATCCGCCTTAGCCTTCTTTCCCTGATAGACCACTCTCTTTTCTTTTTCAAAAATTTCCACATTTCCTTCATTATTAAAATGAAAATATTGGCAATATGCATGTTCTCCGCCAGAATAAAGCTCATCTACAAAAAGATATATATTCGGCTTAATAAAAATCACCTTTCGATTTACAAAAACCCCATTTTCCAAATCCATATATCCAAGATGACCACCCTGTACAAATTCATACTCTTTCGTAAAACAATGCTTCTGGTTTACTGGAGCAGAAAGTTTCGAACACTCCCAAGAATCTTTACATACCGTAAATAATTTTCCATCCACCGTAATCGTGTTATGTGCCATAGGATCTTTAAACTCATAGCGGTTTGGTCCAGCCACATAGTTAAACCGCCCTGAATCCATCAAAACATCTTCTCCGCAGATTACCAAATCCACATGCAGTTTATCCGAATGACCATGCCCTGCTCCTAACGTCCCGCAGTGAAAATGCAAAACATTTCCATTCTCTCCCCAATCCGTACGCAGATAATAATTTCCGCTCTCCGTCAAAGCAACCGAAGTAAACTTCAGTTCTGTTGCTTGCATCTGTTCATACTGCATAGCTGCCTCAATTCCCAAATCCCATACACTTTCAAAATCCAGCCGCTGAAATCCCGCTGCCTTTAAAGTCGGATCGGAAAATACCCATGCTCCGATACTAATATAATCCCGAATATCCGTATCATCGCTATCTCCATTTAAAAACTGATGCCCATTTGGTTTCTTCCATGCAGCATTGGCATAAGCCATCCGATGCACCCGCTCTGTAATCGTCTTAGGAACAGCAATCCCGTTACGAGATGCCAAAATCAGCACATCCAAAAAGCAGTGATACACTTCATTGTGATACATCGGGGACTGCTCCCACTGCACCCCATCTGGAAGAATCTGAAGCCGTGCCTCTATCTCTAAATGCTCCAAAGCAATCCGTGCATATTCTTTCGTCCGTTCACTCTGAGGCAGCATCAAAGCAATCTCAAACAGCCCATGATCCTCTAAAACACTCCAATTACTCATTCGCCGCATCACAGAATGATACTCAATCAAATACTCTGCATGTGTTATCATACACTGATAAAAAGCATCCACCACTTCATCCGTAAGATACACACTATCCCGAAAATAAGCAAACGCCTTTGTCCAAAATTCTCCTCTTAATCCGGCTTCAATCGTCCGCCAAGTCGTCTTCTTCGATTCCTCTGTAAGAGGCACTTTTTTTATCCAGTCCATCAACATCTCGGTAAAAACCTTGGCATACTTTTCATCTTTCGTAATCGCATAAGCCTGCCCCAGACAAATAAAAAACCGATGCCGGTTAAACTGAAAAATAAACTCTGGATCATCTCCCGGCATATAATCCCACTGAATCTCTTTTTCAAACACAACCGGCTCATATGTCCGCTCCATATCCCACTTTAAATCAAATAAAAACTCCTTTCGGCAAACCTCCTCTGCCACCCGAAGAATATGCTCCACATCCTCCGGCCAATAAGTCCTGCAATACTCCCCAATCCTTTCTATATCATCAAAAAAATAACAACTCACATCCCGATCAAAAAACTCTGCCTTTGTCACCGCTTTTCCCTCCTACCAATAAAGTTTCCAATCCTTACGAAGCCGTGTCAGTGCTTCCATATAAAAATAATCTCCCCAAGAATTACATTCATCCACTCCATAGTGATTACAAGTATTATAAGGAGAATGATTCGAATACGTACTATGCAGCACCAATCCATTCGAAACCTCTGAATCCTTTACCGCATAAAAATCCCATAAAGCCTTTACCAACTGCCCTGCAATCCTTATATAATAATCCGCATCCTCTTTTTCCAAATATTTTGCCATCTCCAGCATCCCACAGGCAGCAATCGAAGCACTAGAAGAATCTCTAGGCTGTTCATCCCCATCCGTAAATTCCAAATCCCAAAAAGGCACAAGATCCTTTGGCAGATGCCGCAAAAAATACTCCGTCACCTTATGAAAAATTGAAATATACTCCGGGTTCTTTGTATACTTATAAGCCAATGCCATTCCATAAACACCCCATGCCTGTCCACGTGCCCATGCCGATCCGTCCCGATACCCCTGACAAGTAGCCCCGTGATCCGGCGCACCGGTCTTCATATCAAAGAAAAACGTATGCCAAGTCGAATAATCCTCACGAATCACATTAGAAACAGCCGTATGAATATGTTTTTGTGCAATATCATGATAAACTGTATTCCCCGTTTCCTCTGAAGCCCAATAAAGCAAAGGTAAATTCAAAAGGCAGTCAATAATCAGCCGATAATTTCCCGGCTCATCCATAGCCCCCCATGCCTGAATAAATTCTCCCACCGGATGATACCGAGTAATCAACTGATCCGCTGCCAAAATAGCCGCCCGCTTCCCCTTTTCACTTCCAATCAGCTTATAACCCGCTACACAGCTTGGCGAATACAAAAAACCCATATCATGATGATCCACCTGAATTTTCTTCTCAATCCGATTCAAAAAGTCATCTACCTGAATCTCTCCTGCCCTTCGAAGCTGCTTTGCTGCATCCATTCCTTTTTCCAAAGCATACTCATAAGCCAGCCAAATTTCTCCAGTCCAAAACCCCGTTGTCCAATCTACATTTTCAATTGGCTGATAAAACTGATTGACACTATAAGCATTTTGAAATTTATCCGTAAAAACATCCAAGTTCCGAACAATCTGTCCCACCGCAAACTGTAAAGCCTCTCCAATTTCATCAGCGGAAATTTCTTTATAATTTTGAAAAACAATTCGATTTTCCATATTCCTTTCTCCTTTAAAGCAAAATATGAAGTGACGGCAGAGTTGAGGGTTAATCCTACTCTGCCTGTTTACTGAATAAATATAAACAAAAAAATAATCAAAAATTGAAGTAGATCAAAATTTAAACTTTCTATCATTAAAATAAAGTTATATTTTTCTAAAAATATTACTATTACATTTAAACCATTCTTACTTATTTAAATGACCAAATAGATAAATATAGCTAAATCAATTAAATTTAACTCTTAAACAGAAATATAAAATTGAAAATAACATGCATCCGTTTATTCAGAAATAACCAGCCAGATTTTGAAGCTAGGTTTCTTTTGCAGCGACTTTGTAGGAAAATTAGAAACTCTTAGACTTCTGTTCATCTTCTAGGAATTGTCGGGCATGGACGCCCGACAAAGGCACTTCACTAGCCATGGATGGCGTATGAAGTGCCGATTCCGTCCGGTCAGATACACATTTTACAGAAGTCTTAGTGTTTCTTATTTTCCGAAAACCGGAGCAGCAAAAGAAACCTAGTTTCAGAATCTAGCGTCCGGTTGGTTCGGTTCTCTATCCTTTAATTCCGGTACTTGCCACACCTTCCACAAAGTTTTTCTGTAAAATCAAAAATACAATCAATACAGGAATCAAAGAAACCACGGAGGCTGCCATCAAAAGCCCATATTGGGAAGAATACTGTCCAATAAACGAATTCTTAATTCCAAGCTGAATCGTCCAATTCGCCTTATTCGGAGTTAAATAAATCAACGGTCCAAGATAATCATTCCAAGTAGCCACAAAAGTAAAGATCGTCAATGTAGCCAAAGAAGGTTTTGACAAAGGCAGCATAATCTTCAGATAAATCATATATTCACTCATCCCATCAATCCGGGCGGCCTCACAAAGTTCATCTGGAATCCCCATATAAAACTGCCGCATCATAAACACACCAAATGCAGAAAATGCCTGCAAACAAATCATAGCCGTTAATTTTCCATTTAAATGAAATACATTACTCATCATAATAAACTGAGGCACCATATAAACCTGCCAAGGAACGGCAATCGTAGCAATATAAGCCAAAAACAGTTTATCTTTATGTTTAAAATGCAGTTTTGCAAAAGAATATGCTGCAAAGCTGCTGGTCAAAAGCTGCAAAAAAGTAACCACTACCGTTAATAATGCAGTATTTCCAATATAACGGGTAAAATCCATCCGCTTCCAAATTTCAACATAATTATTCCAACGAGGATTTTTCGGAATCCATACAAAAGGATTCATCTGGAAAACCTCTCGATCCGATTTAATTGATGAAGACAACATCCATAAAAACGGCACAATCATAAATGCTGCTAATAGAAAAAGGATTACATAAACAATCACTTTCCCGACAATCGCTTTCCGTCTTGCTGATTTCATCTCTTTTTCTCCTTTCCTCTTTATGAATTCGCATAATTCTTTTCGCCCTTAAATTGAATTAAAGTAACTGCCAGTACCAGTAAAAACAAAACCATAGCAACTGCACTTGCATACCCTAAATCCCATTCAATAAAACCTTTTTGATAAATATAATGTACCAAAACAGTAGAGGAAATCGTTAATGTATTATTATCACCGCCCGCCAGTAAAGTAGCAACATCAAATACCTTAAAGCAGTTAATAGTCAGCATTACTGATACAAAAAATGTAGTTGGTTTTAACTGAGGCCAAGTAATCGAAGTAAACTTCTGCCAAGTATTTGCCCCATCCAAGCTGGCTGCTTCATAAAGTTCTTTTGAAATTCCCTGAAGTCCGGCAAGATAAATTACCATATAATAACCCATAAATTTCCATACGCTAAATAAAATATAACTAACCATAACTAAATTTCCGACAAACCACTGCGGTAAATCTTTATTTTCAACATGGAATACATAATAAAGAATTGCATTGACCGGTCCAGACTGGGAAAATAACATTTTCCAAACAGCCGTTACCGCAACTAGAGATGCTACATAAGGAAAAAATGCCACTGTACGAAAAATTCCTCGACCACAAATCTGCTGATTTAATAAAATAGCCAGTGCCAAAGAAGCAATCAGAGTAAGCGGCACAGTTCCGATACAATAAATAATTGTATTTTTTAATGCTGCAAGAAAAAACTTATCCGAAAATAATTTTGTAAAATTCGAAATTCCCGCAAACTGAATCGGATTACTACCATCCCATCTGGTAAATGCCAATACAAAAGCAAATACAACCGGTATTAGAGTAAATACAGCAAACCCGATAAAATTGGGTGCTATAAAAGAAAGTGCAACCAAAGTTCTGCGTCTTTCCTTTTGTTCCCTTCCTTTGATTAATGCTTCATTTTGAACCGTTTCCTCCTTTTTTTTCCCTTCACTCATAAAAACCTTCCCTCCTTTTTTTCTCTTACTCAGAACCCGGCAGTTTTTCACTGCCGGGCTGTATCTTTTTATGTACACACCAATGCAAAGGAAATATGCCACTAAATTGGCGCATTGGCGGTGCGGCGAGTAAGGAAAATCTTCCCTACCCGATTTTATTTATTATTTATTAATAATCTTTCCAATTGCATCATTCATTGCTGCAATTCCTTCATCAATTGTCATTTCACCAGACATAATACTAGAATGATAAGAATCTAAAATACTATTGATTTCTGATACATTCTCTGCATACGGAACTTCCAGATACAAATTTGAAACTTCCAATGCTGCTTTACTCTGCTCATCTTGTGGGAATCCATCTAAGCTAGAGATAATATCCATTGCTTCAGAAGTCATAATTGCAGGGAAGTTTCCTGTTTCTGCCATTACCTTTGCTCCTTCTGTACCGCTGACAAATTCTACAAAATCCCATGCTGCATCTTTATTAGAAGCACCAGTGCTTACTGCAATACCAGTAATTGTACCCAAAGTAGAACCTGCTTCTACACCCTCTGCATGAGGATATTTTGCAATCGCCCAGTTTCCGCACAATGAACTGTCATAATCACCAGACTGTAAATTAGAAATCATAGTAGAAATAAACCAAGATCCCATATTCATCATTGCTACATCTCCGCCAGAAAATGCTGCTGAATAGTGAAGACCTTCTGTTTTTAAATTAGTAAAAGAACGGCAGATTCCGTCTGCTTCCTGATTCAGAATCATTTCATAATATGGTTTAAAGAAATCATATGTTCCAGAAAGAATAGAATGTTCTCCGTCTAATACACCAAATAACTGTACTGCAGAACGCCATGTATGATAGTGCGCACCATAGACAGAACTTCCGAAGTCAGAACTAGAAACCTGTCTTGCCAATGCATCATACTGCTCAAATGTCATATCATTAGTCGGATACTCTACCCCTGCCTTGTCAAATAAATCTTTATTGTAGAACAATACCCAGAAGTCATTTCTAAACGGTAACTGATACAATTTTCCATCCACCATAATCTGATCAGTAGCTCCGCCATATAAAGATAAATCAATATTGGCTTTACTGATATAATCATCCAATGGCTCAATCGTATTTTTCTGAACCAATGTTGCATAACCTGGTACATCTTTTACTGTTACTACATCAAAAGTAGAAGTATCACCGGATAGCTGTGTTGCAAGAACTGTCATATAATCGGAAGAACCCAAATCAATCAGTTCAATCGTTACATTATCGTTCTTTTCTTCATAAGCATCTTTTAACGCAATCCAATATGGTGTTGCATCCTGATCCCAGATTGCCCACTTCAATGTAACTGCCTCTCCTCCAGAAGGCTGTGCCTGCGTTGTAGTAGACGCTTCTGTTGTTGCTGCCGTTGTTGTTGTTTCCTGAGATGCAGTTGTTGTAGGAGCTTGTGTCGTTGTCGGTGTAGTGCTGTTTCCTCCGCATCCTGTCAAGGCAAGCACCATGGAACATGCCATTACTGCGCTAAAAAACTTTCTTTTTTTCATAGTAGTCCTCCTTTTCTACTGGCTGATGCCAAAAGCAGCAGCCTTTTGCTTGTGTCTTTCTGACAATTTTTATTATAACCTATTTTTCACAAAAAAGAAATGTAAAATCCAATTAAATTTCATCTTTTTTTACGCTGTTTATTATAATAATTTTCTATTATTTCCAGATCTTCCAAAAAAAGATGTAATATTTTAAGATAATATATATTTTTTTACTTTTTCTTTTTTCTTTTCTGTATCCTTTCTTGACATTTTTTCTAACTTACTATAATATAAAAAAATATTAACTTTCCCTTTGACTAAAAACCAGCAAAGAAAGAGAGGAATCCCCCATGTTCCGTTCCATTAAAGCAAAAATTACCATTATTTCTGTTTTTATCTCCTTAACTGTCACTCTGCTTACCGTATCTTTCTTTTATTATATTTTTGACTCAAACCTAAGAAAAAATTTAATTCAATCCACAGAGTTCGCTTTGCAGATGACAATGAATACAATTACAGAAAATATCAATCAGTTACTCTATCTTTCTGATTGGGGAAATCATGCCGAATTTGTCTACCAATTTTTAACTTCCAACTCAGAAAATAAACTGGTAAAATTAAACGCCTATCAGCGTATGAAAGAAGAATATGATACCAACAAAGCACATGACTATCTGCTTCGCCTTATGATTGGAAATCAAAATAACCGCTTTATTCAAGAAATTAAATTTGTATCAGACAGTTCCAACAAAGATTATGAAAAAGCGACACAAGCAGATTATTTCTCTACACTGCTCTTTTCTCCTGATCTTACTTGGATTGGTTTTGTAGAAGATCCATTATATCCATCTGGAACACGCCAGATTATTCCGGTTATCCGCCCTATCTATCACCGTTATAATACTTCGATTGTCGGCTGGACCTATTTAACGATTTCTTCTGATCTTCTGTTAGATGCACTTTCCCAATATCCGATTACAGAAGGCAACCAGCTCTATATTACATTTGGTGAAAAAACTTACTTATATGAAAATCAGTCATTTTTTGAATACTCCTTTTCGGATATTCAGCCAATCCGCACTAAAGGACTTTATCAGGGAACAACACTTTATACTATTACTGCCCCTGATGGCAGCAAAGCAACCCTAGTCCGTTACCCTTCTGTTTTAAACGGCTGGTATCTCTCTCAAAGTATTTCCGATACACAACTGCACAGCCAGCAAAAAACCTATCGTCTTATTTTATGTATTATCCTGCTTCTCAGCCTTTCTTTAGGAGCGATTCTCGCTTTTTCTCTCTATCGGATTATCAACAATCCGGTTGCCCAGCTTCAAAAGAAAATGCAGGAAATCTCAAAAGGAGATTTTTCCTATGAAGCTGCTATTGAATGGAATAATGAATTTGGCGAAATCGGAAGAGGAATTAATTCTCTTTCTACTAATATCGTACAATTAATGGAAAACCGTATCTCTGCAGAAAAACAGCAAAAAGAACTAGAATATCAAGTACTGCAAAGTCAGATAAATCCGCATTTTCTTTATAATACGCTAAATTCTATCAAGTGGATGGCAACCATTCAAAATGCTACTGGAATTGCCGAAATGACAACTTCACTTTCCCGGCTGCTGAAAAGTATCTCAAAGGGAACAAGACAAGTCATTTCCATTCGGGAAGAAATCGAACTTTTAAAAAATTATGTTTTAATACAGCAATACCGCTACGGTGGTATTATTACAGTAACTTATCAAATAGAAGACAACATTTTTGATTATCTGATTCCAAAATTTACCCTTCAGCCAATTGTAGAAAATGCAATGTTTCATGGAATTGAAGCCAAAGGCGGTTCTGGTGAAGTCAAAATTGCTATCTCTAAAAACACTTGGTTAGAACAACCCGGAATCTATATTGAAGTAACAGATAATGGAATTGGTATGTCAAAAGAACTAATTGAACAGGTTCTTTCTGAAAGCCCGCAGGAAATACAGCACGATTTTTTTCGAAAAATCGGCATCAACAATGTCAATAAACGGATTCAATTCTATTTTGGAGAACACTATGGAATTTCTATTAAAAGTGAACTTGGTAAATTTACTACCATGCAGATTCAGCTTCCCTGTCGGAATATAAACGATCTCTCAGAAGAAGAAAAATCACAAAATAGAATAAATAAAGAGGAATGAAAACTATGTATAAATTACTGATTGTAGATGATGAACCTTTAGTACAAATCGGCGTTTCTTCTATGCTAGACTGGAACAATTACGGCATTACTATCTGCGGAACGGCTGCCAATGGAGAAGCTGCTCTTCATATGATAGAAAATGAAATGCCAGATATCGTAATCTGTGATATTAAAATGCCTGTTATGGATGGGCTCGAACTTTTAAAATACTGCCGCCAAACTTACGGTGAACTTCCGGTCTTTTTAATCCTTACCAGCTATGAAGAATTCCAGCTTGCAAAGGAAGCCTTAAAACATGGTGTATTAGATTATCTAATTAAATTGGAACTTGACAGGAACAGTTTAAGTGCTGCTATTCAAAAAGCATTAGATTTTCTTCAAAAACACCAGCGTTCCGATACTCTGCAGGCATCCTATGCCGATAGAAATACAGATATTCAAGGAGAACTTGACAAATTTTTTATTCGTCTTTTACATAACCTTTTTGAAGACGAAGCACAGTTTGACCTAGAAGTAAAAGAGCTGCATCTCGATTTTTCTGCCCCTTTTTATACAGTCTGCTACTGTCAAATTAAAAATCGGGCACTGACAGAAGAAGAAAACGATCAGCTATTTCAGCTCTACTTTAGTACGATACAAATGGTTCGGGAAATTATTGCCAAATATCTAAACTGTTATATTACCGGATTGGATATGAAACACTTCAGCATCTTAATCCCTTTAGAGGAATCCGAGTTTTACGAAGAAATTCTTTCTTTTGCCCTGCATAAGACTTTTCTAATGGTACAAAATTATTTTAATGTCACCATACTGACCAGTATAGGAAGTCTTTGCAAATCACCGTTTCAAATTGCAGAATCCTATCAGGATGCCAGACAGATTGCCTCTCTTGCCACTTTAGAAGAGCCGCTTCTTTTTTATGACTCCTTAAAAGAATCTGCTCCCGACCGCAATGCTTTTAACCTTTCTCTTTTTAAAGACGGCATTGTTCGGGCATTTGATGAATTTGATACAAACCGCCTAAAAGAAATTTTTGAAGATATTATTTCTCTTTTTGCTGCCAACCCAACACATTATCTGCAGGCAATGGATGCTGCTTCCAATATCCTTTATCTGACTATCAGTCTGCTGCCGGACGGGCATACTCTAGTCAACCAAATGTTTACCGATTACCCGGACGGATACCGTTCCCTCTATCGGCTGACCGCAACCGAACAAGTATTAAACTGGCTGGAATTTTTTCAGCAGCAGCTTTGTTTTCAATTAGAAGAACGAAAAAAGAACTATAGCAATCCGATTGTATTAAAAGTCCAACGTTATATCACCGAACATGTGGAAGAACGGCTGACTTTAAATGATGTGGCTTCTTCCTTTGGAGTAAGTCCAAATTATCTAAGTCAACTATTTAAAAAATATGCAGAAGTCGGATTTTCAGAGTATATCTCTCAGCAAAAAATTGCACGTGCCAAAGAACTTATGGCAAACAAAAATCTTAAAATGTATGAAATTGCAGAGCAGCTTGGATTTGAAAGTGCTTTTTATTTCAGTAAGGTTTTTAAAAAAGTAACCGGAATGACACCTAGGGACTATATACAGACTTTACATATTTTTTAAAATAAAAAAATTGTTTTTATTTTTAGTTATTACTTATTATTTTTAGGAGGATTTTATTATGTTTGCAGAAAAAGCTGCCGATTTTCATGGCAAATTAAAAAAACTTACACTAATTCCGTCTGCCGACAAACGGAACATCTGGGAGGCACTTCCTGATGAGTGGAAGTCTTCTCTGATAAAAGCGGGAGAAAAACGTATTCACTGGAACTTTTCCCCTATCCCTGCCACTCTTTTTATGGATTTTGGACGAAGCGGCAATCGGATACAGTTTGAAACAGTCTATTTTGAAAAACGATATGTATTGGCAGATCTGGTTTTAGCTGAATGTATAGAGAGAAAAGGACGGTTTTTGGATGATATTATCAATGGTATTGTTTCAATTTGTGAGGAAAGTGCATGGCAGCTTCCTGCACATAATACATATATCCGAGATACACCACAGGAACTTTTGCCGGATATAACACGACCAGTATTAGATCTCTTTGCCTGTGAAACAGGAGCAGCACTGGCGGTAGCCTCTGCTCTTTTAGGAGAACAATTCGATCAGATTCACCCTTTTATCCAATCAAATCTTTTTGACTGTTTAAAACGAAGAATTGTAATTCCTTATCTGGAAGAACATTTTTGGTGGATGGGACAAGGAGAAGAACCTATGTGTAACTGGACTGTCTGGTGTACGCAAAATATTCTGCTTACTATATTTTCAATGCCAAAAGACTTTATGCCGTCTATTCAAAAAGAGGTATTTGATAAGGCTTGCCAGAGTATTGACTATTTTTTAAAGGACTATGGGGAAGACGGCTGCTGTGAAGAAGGTGCACAATACTATCGTCATGCAGGGTTATGTCTGTTTCATACACTTGAAATACTCAATAATATTACAGATGGTTTTTTCTCTGATTTTTATCAAAATTCGAAGATTAAGCATATTGCAGAATATATTTTAAATGTGCATGTTGATGATATTTATTATATCAATTATGCTGATTGTTCTCCAATTGCCGGATTTGCAGGAGTTCGGGAATTTCTTTTTGGAAAACAAATCGGCAATAAAAATATGATGAATTTTGCCGCAAAGAGTTTTCGTCAAAACCCAGATAAACTGTTAGAGAAGGAAATTAACTTGTTTTATCATATACAAAATGCATTGACTTATTCAGAAATTATGGCGTTTGATTGTTCTAAGCCTATTCTCTATCAGGATATTTTTTATCCAAGTGTTGGAGTCTTTATTGCACGAGATAATGATAATTCTGCTGATTCTGCTTCTCTTTCTCAAAAAAACCGCTATTGTCTGGCGATGAAAGCAGGAGATAATAATGACAGCCATAATCACAATGATACTGGTAGTTTTATTATTTATAAAAACGGACTGCCTTTCTTTATTGATGTTGGAGTGGAAACTTATACGAAAAAAACATTTTCTCCGCAGCGTTATGAATTGTGGGTAATGCAGTCCCAATATCACAACTTGCCTACTGTGAATGGAGTTCAGCAAAATGCTGGAAAGGATTATCGGGCAGCAGATATTATATATCAGTTTGATGAAAAGGAGTGTTCTATTTGTATGGATATTGCACCTGCTTATCCAAAAGAGGCACTGCTGGATTCTTATATTAGAAATGCTGTATTGATAAAAGAAGAAAAAATCTGTATTACCGATCAGTTTACATTTACAGAGAACGGAAAGCATCAAGTCTTTTTATCGTTTTTGACCTATGAAAAACCAGTGCTTTCTTCTGCACCAGATACATGTTCTGCTGGTTCTTTCTGGACACTTTCGATTGGTACACTTGGAACTTTAACACTTTCTGGAATTGTTTCTATTCAGATAGAAGAAATTCCTATTACAGATGAACGATTAAAAGCGGCATGGAAACATGAAATTTACCGTATCAAGGCAGAAGCCGACTGTTGTATAAAAAAGGTAGAGATAGAAATTTTTTGATGCTTTCTACTGTTAAAATTTTAGAAATTTAAAAAAGGAGGTCGCTGAAATTGGAAGGAAGGTCTATTCCGGGTTCGCTTGCGCTTAGCATTTCCTCGTAGCGAACACATAAGGCACGAAAATACCGTGCCTAAATGCCGACGGAAAATGATGACCCTTCATAGACCTTCCTTCCA
>CAJUGZ010000104.1 GCA_910585855.1 uncultured Lachnospiraceae bacterium
TTCGTCCGGTTGGATGAATATAAATCAGAAGCCCTAGACTTTCTTACCGTTTGGAGCGGAGCAGGCAAAGGACAGGAGCAAACCGCCTCTTGCGTCCGGTGAAAATCAAACCTTTCGCTTGTAAATTTATTATGAAATAGACCTCTCTTTAAATTTTGGCATCCTGCTTGGATTTTTCCCAAAAATTTTATCATTCCTCTCGATGAATCTGTATATCCACCGCCAAATCTTCACTGCGAATCTCATAACACTTCTCTGACCGCCCATAAATATTTACACTTTGATGTGCAGTTGAAAATGTATTTTCTTCCAAATAATAAGGATTGCCAAATATCTGCTGCTCCAAATCATGTGACAAAAACTCCGTACAAAAACCGCTGCTTTTTAAAAGCCGTTCTGTCCTTTTTACCAAACTTAAATTTTCTATATTTTCTGTATGATTATCCGGCATAATCAAAAATAAATAGTCCTTCGCACGGCTAATTGAAACATTAATAATATTTTTTTTATTTAAAAACATCTCTTTCCCACTTGTAATAACTGGCGGCGGATTCCATACTGCAAAAATAATATCACATTCATCCCCCTGAAATCCATGTATTGTTCCTACCAAAATCTCTACTTCCTTTGCAATTACAACCGAATCTAACAATTTTTCTATTAAATCAGCCTGTACCCGATAAGGACTGATAATCCCAATCTTAAAAAAATCCCCCCGATTTCTCTTGGCGATCAATCCTGATAAATAAACCGCAAATTCAAAAGTAAACAATGCAGAATAAATCTGATAGGAACTGCTGTGATGCAGTCTTTTCGCACGATAAATACTTTCATATTTACTCACCGGAAACTTAATAATATTTAAAGCATTTATCGAAATGATATCTTCTATATGCAGCGGTCTTTTACTGCTCTCTGATCGGCTATGTTTTAAATTCCCCTGATAAGCAAATTTACTAAATACCGTTCCAATAGACGGAACACTGCGGTACTGTGTCGTCAGTCGCTTCACCGGATACAGATGCGGCACTGTCTGCGAATTTTGAAATGTATTTAAATTTACCAATGTATAAATATTTTCATTTTTCCATAAATTTACAGAAGTAATCGGCTCAATCTGAAAAGGATCTCCTGCAATAATAAACTTTTTCGGCGTCTTTTTATACAGCGGATATATGATATTTACAATCGGTATCATAGACGCTTCATCTATCACAATATAGTCCCAATTTATCCCGTTTAAAAAAATCCTTGTCCCCTGCGGCATAAAAAAATCATAGGGAAAACGGGCAATCGTTGTAATTGTAACACTTTTTTCAAGCTTACGAATATCAAACGTTTTCTCCCGACAGACTTGACTTTGCTCTAACTCCTCTTCTCCCGTTATACCAAACCGAATCAACCAGTTCCGATAGGAAATATCACCGCCCATTTCTTTTATAATTCTCTGTGTCAGCACATCTGCTGCCTTATTTGTCGGTGTCAATACCAGAATCTTTACCCTTTGATCCCTTTTCATCATTGGAATAATCACATTATTCGCAAGATAAGTTGTCTTTCCCGTACCGGGAGGTCCAAATATAAATTCAATATTTTTACACAGATTCGCCTGCATCGAATATGCCTGCTCATACCCCAATTCTGCAAACTGTCTTTTTAATTCCTCCAATAAAAACACCGGACTTTTTGCCTCAATATAAGCTGCCGTTACTTTACTAAAATCTAATTGATCCAACTCTTTAGAAGGCTTTAGTTTTACCCGTAACGTATAAGATCTTACATTAGCTGCCTCAATCACAAATGTTTTCTGCTGTTTTTCCATATCTAATATCAGCGGAATATCTGCCAGATCTTCCATAAACTGCGGAATATAGCGGTTAGGCTGTTTTAATATCAATGTCCGCTTTGTACCAGATTCCCTTTCCGCCTTTGCAAAACAAATCGATACTTCTTTACTATTCAGATAATTGGCACTGCTGTTTAATACTTCCAATTCAAGAAGTGCCAAAAACCAGCCATAAGAATACTTTTCTGCATCCAATGCACGCTGCTGCAATTCTTCTTGACGAACAATTCTGTCAATCGTTTTTGCCGCCTTTCGCTTCTCACTCTCTGCCTTTTCCTTAAAATCAACCGGCAGCGGCATCCATTCATCCTCATCCAAATCTTTTTCCTGATTATCCGAACTATTCTCCTCTGCCACAGAGTCAAACGTTGTCTGCTTTATAATTTCTCCTACCACACGTACTATTTTACAATACCGTTTTCCCTTTGGTATAACGTTTTGATCCTCTTCTCTTTCTTCCTCCTCTTCTTGTGTTGCCGCAGTTTCACTGTCATCCATATTTTGAAAACGATATCCATTTTCACGTCCCCGCTTAATCTCTGCCATTTCCTTTAAATCTTCTATTGTAAGCCCCAGCTGATCACATAACTTTGCCGTTTCTATCTGCCTTCGCTGCCGTTCTGATAAGATATTGTCCTCTTTTTCCTCTTCCGTACACTCTTTTTCTTTTATCTCTAAAAATCTTATCAGCTCTTTTGCCTGCTTCGATTCCAAATCATAACTATCCGATATCGTCTGCAGTGATAACTCAGCAGCAGAAACAAATTCCTGATTTTGATTGACCAACCACTTTTCTGTACGCAAAAGTACAGTTATGGAGGACAAAAATGATTCCTCATGCTCAGAATAATAAAAATAATAACATTTTCCCTCCAACAAGGACTCTAAACTTTTAAAATAACAATAAAAAGAAATTATCTGCAATAACTGTTCCCATAAAACCACAGACTTTTCTTCCAATCGATCCTGTACAATCAATGCAACAATTTCCCTACAGCCCTCTATCTCGGGTTCTTGATAGACACAATACTGCGTAAAATAAGGATCTGGCAAATCACTCCGCACACTAATCTCCTCGTCACTCAGTTCTTTTTCTAAATCAATAAAAACAGTCTTTCTCACCCCTAATTTTTCTAAAAAAGACAGCAGATCCTTCTCCTTTCCCCCCTTTTCTTTTATCAATTTCTTATATCTTTCCAGTTCTATAAATCTTGTATCCGGTTTTGATTCAAAATAATTCAGCAATTTTTCAAATGGGAAATACAAATCCAAAGCCCTTCCACGATAAGTTTTTTTCTCACTCTTTGTATAATATACAAGAAATTTACAATCCCTTATTTCCTTAATAAAATCCTCCACCTTATTTTGCGGACATTCACAATAATACTGAAAAAATAATAAAAAATGAGGGTCTGTAGCAATTTTTTCCCCATCCTTATATTTAGGCAAAATAACATGATAGATTTGATCATGCACAGATGGTTCTGTAATTCCTATTTTTTTTATAAAATTATAGGTATCTGCATTTTTTAACAATTTCTGGTGTACCATTCGATATTCTGTAATATCCATATCAGCAACCGGCAAAAACAATTTTAAATGCTTTTTTTCATCAAATGCTTCTACTGCATAACCATCCTGATCTAAAAAAATCGGCTTTGCTTGAGCAATTTCCGTACGATGACTGGTTTCTGACAACCATTTATAAAACCTATGTAACCATTCTATCTCTTGTTTCTCTATAAATCTTTTATTAATTCCTGTTATCTCCTTTATTACATTGCCAGCCACTCTGCTTCTTCCACTAATCAACGCATCTTCCCCTAACCAAGACTTTACTAGTTCGCTGATATAAGAAAATAAATCTTTATTATTTCGCTGTACTTCATCACGTCCAAGAGATAAAAACACCCATTTTGCATTTGGATTTTTACAGAGATCCGCAAGCTGTGCATCCCCAAACAACTGTGTTAAAAAAGGCACGGCTGCCCAATATGCATTTCCCCTTGTCGTATAACCATCCCTAGTAGGCAGCAGCTTCTCCATTTGAAATTTTTTCCGAATCTCTCTATAAAACGGCAAAAAAGAAACCCGGCTAATCTCATCAATACTGCAAAAAAGATCTTTCTGAATCGGTATAACAGAAAATATTTCATCTGTAATCAGCCTTTTTGACGTTCTTATCCCAATATCCCGAAGATACAGCAAGGAATCCGCCGCCAACTCTGCCAGCAATGCAATCATCTTACTATTATAATCCACTCCCGCCCGAATCCCTTCCCGGCTGTCCGTCAATAAAAAAGGGGCATGTACAATAAAATGCAGTCCTGTTGTTTCCTTTGTAGGAAAAAAACAAAATGCAGGTTCATTTACAGGAATCAAACCATCCTTCTGATCCAAAAAAAATCCCACCGAATATTTAAACTCTCCATTGAAGCGGCTAAACAACCACAAATGCTTTTCTTTCACCGCAGTATCACTCTGCACATTTTTCATTTCTGTCTTTGATTCCATCTTCTGTATCAAACATAATTTCTCCGCTGCCGTTTCCCTCTCTTCTCCCAAATCAAAAAGACAAGACTCCTCCAAACGTTTCTGATAAACCCCTGTAAATTCTCCTATTTCAAAAAAAATACTCTGTAAATTCGTCAAAAATAATATAGGATAATGCAAGGTTTTTAACTTCTCTTCAATATCCCGATAAGATTCCTCTGCCTTTCTATTCCTTTGATTAAACGGAAAAACAAACAATGTTTCCTCCGGTTTCCTATCCAAAAAATCATCTTCTAATTCCGTAGGAACAATATAGCGATCTATTCGAAACCGAAAATTTGGATCATAAATAAAAGGACTCTCCGTATACTGAAACACTGCCTTAAATCCCACTCCAAACTTCCCAATTTTATTCTCCTTTTTATTCGAAAACGCAATCCCCGTAATCGCATTAATATCTCCTAACTTCCCACTTTCCGAATCAATCTCTTCCATTTCTGGATTACTAATCGAAAAATGCCGCTTTCCATTATGAGCAAAAATCAGCCGATCTGGTTCTAATTGAAAACGTACATAATCCGCCTGTGCATCATCCGCATTTTGTATTAACTCATAAATAAAATGTGCCTGATCCGAATATTTCTCCACAATACCTTTCCACATTTCCCGATAGGACGGTCTTTCAAATATATCTGCACCCTCTGCTCGTTCCTTATGAAGTAATCTTAAATACTTCTTTTCCATTTGATTCATAACATATACATCCCCTACTTATCAAAAATTATATACCAATAATTGTATAATACTATATCCTATCATCCAATACAAGTACAGACTGATCTATCTTTAATTAGGCTTTTGGATAAAGGATACCAGAAAAAGGAAACTTTCACCGAACGCCAGAGGCGATTTGCAAAGTGTAGCAGAAATGATGTTTTGTTACTGATTAATCAGTTAGAATTTCTTTATAAAATTCTTTTTCGTTCCGGGGTCAAGAAACAGCTAGATTCGAAAACGATGAACCGCCTGCAGTGACTTTGGAGAAAAGTTAGAAGTTCTTGACTTCTGCTCAACAATCTAAGATTTTTTTCACATCCTGCTTCCATGCAGGGTGTGAAAAAAAAGGAGCGTGTTTAGCCCGGCGTATTGAAACGGGATTGTTTTACGGCAAGTGGCATCATTTGGGATGTCCGTTTCGTTCTGGCTGCCATGAGGGCGAATTGCGCTCCGGTCTGTCCGATGGGATGCATAGAACGGCAGAAGTCTTAGAACTTCTTACTTTTTGGAAACGTGGAACAGCAGGCGGTTCACCGTTTTCGAATCTAGCGTCCCCATTCAAAACACCCATTAAAAATCCTTACATCATCTGTAAGTACCATTTTCCCCCTATCTATGCTATGATTACCAAAGAAATCAAAAAAGGAGGCCAAAAACTATGACTACACCTACTAACCAAAAAATACTAGAAATCACCTCTCTAAAAAAATACTACGGCTCAGCCCCCAATCAAACCAAAGCCCTAAACGGCATCACCTTCCAAGTCTTATCCGGCGAATTCCTAGGCATTATGGGAAGCAGCGGCTCAGGCAAATCCACCCTATTAAACTGTATTGCCACCGTAACTTCCCCAACCGAAGGACATATCTACATCCACCAAAAAGATCTCTCCACTCTAAAAGGATCTGCCCTCTCCGATTACCGTGGAAAAGAAATCGGCTATCTATTCCAAAATTTTGAACTATTAGACAACCTGACCGCAGAAGAAAACATCCTGCTCCCTCTTTCCATCCACGGCATATCAGAAAAACAAGCCAGACAGCGCCTTATTTCCCTTGCCGATTACTTGGAAATTACAGAAATCCTGCATCAGTTTCCATCTCAATTATCGGGAGGACAAAAACAACGTGTCGCCGCTGCCAGAGCCTTTATCCTAAATCCAAAACTGATTCTTGCAGACGAACCAACCGGAGCATTAGACTCCAAAAATGCCAAAACTTTAATGAAAAAACTTTCTGTTTTAAACCAAGAACAAAAAACAACAATCCTAATGGTTACTCATGATTCCAACGCAGCCAGCTTTTGCAGCAGAATCCTGTTTATCCAAGACGGTATTATCTTCCATGAACTCAGACGAAATATTCCAGAAGAAACCAAACAGCAATTTTATCAAAGAATCTTACATGTTATGGCACAATTAGGAGGAGGAAGTGCAAATGTTCTTTAATTTAATTCATCGAAACAGTATACAAAGCAGAAAGGAAAACCGTCTGTTTTTCTCTTCTCTGCTGATTTCTATTATTGCTTTTTATATTATTTTATCTCTTTCCAAACAGGATATTATGATTTTTTTACAGCAAATGGAAAGTGATGCCATAAATCGAATTTTTCAAATGATTCCTCTTTTTTATGGGGTTACTTTATTTCTTTTATTTTTCTTAGTTTATTTTGCCAGCAAATATCAGTTAGAACGCAGAAGCCATGAATTTGGCATCTATCTTATGATGGGAATGAAACGGTTTAAATTATTTTTCATGCTTTTTTTAGAAGATCTCTATAACAGCCTTCTCTCACTGGGAATCGGTATTCCTGCTGCTGTCTTGCTCTCCGAACTGATCAGCCTAATTACGGCTCGTTTTGTTGGAATCGGTATCTTAGGACACCAGTTTACCTTTTCCCTGACAGCAGTTCTATGGACTGTCCTTGGCTTTTTATGGATTAAATTACTTGCCTTTTTAATTCTCAGCGGCAGACTGTTTCATACAGAAATCAGCTATCTGCTGACTCCTGTTCCTAAACAAACCAAACGCCGCCTGTCAAAAACTGCTTCGATCTGCCTGTTTTTTTTAGGAATCTTTTTTCTGGCAATTGCTTATTTTCTGGCAATTTCTAAAATAGCTTGGGGATCTGTATTTTTTATGGGAATTACCTTTATATTTGGACTGGCAGGTACATTTTCTTTATTTTATGGGCTGCAAGTTTTTCTGGAATTTTTAGCCAGACAAAACCGAAAGAAAAAAAGACTTTTTCTTTTTACCTTTCGGCAATTACAAGAATACGTTATTTTCCAGCCTAATGTTCTTTCTATCAGTTCGCTTTTGATTTTATCCGCTCTTTGCTTCTTTGGTTTTGGAATCAGTGTTTCAAAAAGCTATACCAATCTGGAAGAACACAATTTAGACTATACCTTTTCCTGCTACAATCCTTCTATTGATATAAAAGAAAAATTGCAAACATCCGGTCTGTCTTCCTACTTCTCTGCCCTTTTTGAAATGAAAACCGGCATCATTTATGGAGAAGAGGATACCATCCAGCTTAATCAGGCGATTTCTCTTTTAGAACAAGAACCTGATTCCAAAGAAAAAACACAGCTTCTGCAGCAGCTAAGCTATATCAACGACCATTGCTATGCGATTTCTCTCTCTGGATACAATGAACTTCTTACCCTTTCTGGAAAAGAACCAATTAAACTAGAATCCAGACAGGCAGCAGTCTATATGGATCAAAGTTTTATCAGTATAAAAAAATCAGAAATGATAGAGCATATGCTTAGCCAAACTCCCCAGATCCAAATCAACGGTGAACCCTACTTTTTAACAGGAACACTGCAGACCACCAATCTGGTAACAGACCGTTCGATTACCCTTTCTTTTGCGCTAATTGTCACTGATGAAACCTTCAAGCAGCTTACTGCCGACAATTACAGCAGCTACTGGAATGCTGTCCTGACACCGGAATTGCGAAAACAAAAAGGACTTATGCAGGCAATCGCACAAGTCAATCAAGAACTTTCCCCTTTTGCAGACAGTTTCGAAATAGAATACGAAAGTTATCTAAAAAATATGGGACGTCAATTATTTTATGTCGCAGCCGCCAGTTATCTGACCCTTTATCTGGCTGTTCTTTTCTTTGTTATCGGCAATACCATACTAGGAGTACAATTTTTAATGCAGCAGCAAAAAACAGGACAACGCTATCGTATCCTTATCCAGCTTGGAAGCAGCTTTCCGGCACTATGCCAATCCTGCGCACAGCAAATTCGCTGGTATTTCGAAATTCCTGCCTTTATTGCCGCAGTCAGCAGCTTTTTTGGCGTATCTGCACTCTATACTGGACTGCTCCCTTCTAGTCTGCAAGGAAATATTTTTGATTTTTTCTGGATCGCAGTCGCTATGATTATTCTTCTTTGTGTGGTAGAATATTTATATCTCCTTGCCGTAACCAAAGCAGGATGCCGCTATATTCTGACCCTTATGAAACCCAAACGGGAAGAGTAAATCCATTCCCTACTATCTAGAAAGGAAGCATCAAACTTGACAAAACAGATTATTATTGTAGAAGACGAACCCCTTATGCGTGAAGAACTCGAACAAATTTTTCAAAAAGCCGGATATCTGGTAACCTGCATTACCGATTTTCACTCTGTCACCGAAACTATACTGCAAATCCCATTCGGACTAATCCTATTAGATCTTAATTTACCGGGAATCAGTGGATTTCAAATCTGCCGGGAACTAAAACAAAAAGGAACTCTCCCCATCCTAGTTTTAACTTCCCGTGATCAGATAAAAGACGAACTGCATGCCTTTAATTTAGGAGCAGACGAATACCTGACAAAACCCTGCCGAAAAGAACGTCTGCTGGCACGAGTATCCAATCTGTTCCGCCGATATGAAGGAAGAGAACATCTATTAGAAGGCACAAACTTTCTGCTCGACAGGCAAAGCTATACTCTCTATATTGACAAACAGTCCGTCATCCTGCCAAAAAATCAAGGAAAACTATTAGAACTTTTTTTAACACACAGAGGGGAAATCATAAAAAAAGAAGAACTTTGCCTGACACTTTGGAATACCACCGAATACATTGACGAAAATGCTCTGCAAGTCAACTTAAGCCGTCTAAAAAAGACCTTAAAATCCTTAAATATCCAACAAAAAATAGAACCCATACGTGGAATCGGCTATCGAATGACAGCAGACGGAGAAGAACAATGAAATCATTATTTTTATCTATTCTTAACACAATACAAAAATACCGCATTTGGCTCTTCGGACTTTTTTGTATCGATCTCTTTTTCAGCCTTCTTTTATGGCTGTCTGATACAGAAAAATTCCTTTCCCTTATCGGTGTTATTTTCCTTGGCTCTCTTCTATTCTTTTCTCTGGTCCTATACTATACTAACCGAAAAGAAAACCATTTTCGGCAGCTCTTTCTTCATTTTTTACAAGATCCAAATAAACAAAAAGAAGAGGAACTCCTCCCTTTTGTCTGTACAAACGACTTTCAACTGATACAAAAAATCGGCTGTCTTCTGCGAAAAAACCTAGAACAGCAGGCAGCCCTGCATACACAGATCAATGACTATGAAGAATATGTAGAAGCATGGGCACACGAAATTAAAACTCCGCTTTCCCTACTAACCTTTTTACTGGACAACCACCGAGAAGAACTCGAGCCGTCCATTTGTTATAAACTAGACTATATCCAAAATCAAATACAAGAATCTGTCAGCCAAATGCTGTACTATGCCAGATTAAAGGGAACAAAAAAAGACTACCTGTTCGAGCCCCTCTCCCTTTCCACATGCTGTGAAGAGGCAGTTGAAAACTATCATCCTCTATTAAATGAAAAAAATTTTCAAATCACCCAAAAAAATTTATCTGCCACCGTTCTTTCCGATAAACGTGGTTTAGAATTTATACTCAATCAGATTATCAGCAATTCTATAAAATACTGTACACAAGACCAAACGCCGCAAATTTCCTTTTTCACCAGACAGACCAAATCCCATATCTTTCTGTCTGTCCAAGATAACGGAATCGGCGTCTATCCCTGTGATCTGCCGTTTTTATTTGAAAAAGGATTTACTGGAAGTACTTCCCATATTCAAAAAAAAGCTACTGGAATGGGACTTTATCTGGCAAAGGCTGTTGCAGATGACCTAACCATACAATTAGCAATTCAATCAGAACGGGGAAAAGGAGTGGAAGTTACACTTATCTTTCCGAACCTGTCCCTTTGAAGCATAATCGGACGCTGCAGATATTTATAAACGCCATGGACATTTTGCCAACACGGACACAAGATGTGGAGTGCTTATTCCTTCTGTCTGCTCCGGTCTACGAACGGTAAGAAAGTCTATAGCTTCTGTATTAATGTGCATCCAACCGGACGAACCGGGGCGCAATTCGCCCGCAGTGCAGCCGAAATATTATTGGTGTAAGGAAATATTTTACCAATCGTAAGTTCTTCTATTTCCAGAATCTGTGCGGGCTAAACACGCCCCTTTTTTTACACACACTGCATGGAAGCAGTATGTGCAAAAAATTCTAGGTTTTTCACAGAAGCCTAAGACTTTCTAACCATTCTCCGAAGTCGCAAACAGAAGGAATAAGCACCCCACATCTTGCTGTTGACTGGATTCCGATAGAAAAAAGATAGAAAAAATAATAATAGCAATTTTATCTTTCTTGAATTTTGTTTAAAATTAACATTTTCAGACGCATAAACTAGAAGCTGTATTATCACAAACGGCAAAGCATAATATATTCTTCCTCGTTTTCATCAACAATTTCAAATCCTGTTTTTTGATACATTTTTACAGCATAATTTGCTTTTTGTACAGCAAGTGACGCTTGTTTATACCCTCTGCCTTTCAGAATACGAAGCATTTCTTTCATTAAATTAGTACCTATTCCAAATCCTCGATAATCTTTATATAAAGAAATGGCAAAGGATGGAGTGTCGTTGTCTATATGTCCATAATCATTCATAATGCGTACCCAAACAGCACCAACAGCCTTTTTATCAATTTCCGCAATCAAACCTATATCGTCTTTTTTCTTGCCGAAATCGGCTATATATACCTGCAATTCCGGCTGATTGATAATTGATTTGGGCGGTGCAGACACTCCCTCCGGCACAAAAATAGCTTCGTACAAAAAATCTTGAAGCAAACTATCTTCTCCCTCTAATATTGTTCTAATATTATAATCCATAATTTCCTCTCACAACTCTAATTCGTGGTATTCCTATTTTTGAGATAACAAAAACGGTTCTATAATAAAAACGGAACTATTATTTTGGCTAAATTCCGTCTTTTGTTCCGAAACTAAGAAACAGCCAGATTCTGGAACAGCAGTACACCCACCGTTCCAGAATCTGACGTCCCCCTCCCCCAAAAAACTCCTCTACTTATAATTATAAATGGGTTTTAAAACCTTCAAAACCTCTACCGTTTCCTGCAGTTTTTCCAAAATCTCCTCCAACGATCGATAAGCAAAAGGGGCTTCCTCCAAAGTATCCGCACCAATACGACTGCTGTAAATCCCTTTCATCTCTTTTTTAAATGCAGAAACTGTATAATGTTTCTTGACTTCATCCCGCCGCAGTTTCCGTCCCGATCCATGGGGTGCAGATTCATTCCAATCCAAATTTGCTTTTCCAACTCCCAAAAGAACACCATCCCGCATATTTACAGGTATCACCACAGCCTCCCCCTTCTTTGCCGAAATTGCTCCTTTTCGAAGAATCCGCCCTGTTTCATTCGATTCCAGATAATTATGCACAGACGAAACCCACTCCACTTCTTTTAATTTCATTCCCTTTAAAATCTCAGAAAGAATAATCTCCCGATTCAAAGCCGCAAACTCCTGTACCACTGCCAAATCTGCAATATAATTCTCCATCCATTCCCCTTCTAACCAAGTCAAAAGATAAGGAACTTGCTCTTTCTTCTTTTTTAATATCTTCGCCCCTTCTTTTAAATAATAATCAGTCACTTCTTTTCCCAAATGCCGACTGCCCGAATGTACCACAAGATAATCCTGCCCCTCTTCATCCCGATCTGCCTCGATAAAATGATTTCCGCCGCCAAGCGTTCCAAGACTAAGAAGTGCTTTTACTTCATCGACATGTCTAAAACAACGAAGCCGATCCAAGCGAAATGGTTCTGCCAGTGTATGAAGTTCATTTCGAATACGTGATCCAGTCGGAATTCTTTCCCGAATCACAGAATCCAGTTTCTGCATCTCCATTCTCTTTCCCTTTACCTTCACACAGCTTACCCCACATCCAATGTCAATCCCAAGCAAACTAGGAATGATCCGATCTCCTACCGTCATAGTAAGTCCGATTGTCCCAACATGCCCCGGATGCACATCCGGCATCACCCGAACCTTACTTCCCTGTGAAACAGGATTATCACAGATCATCTGAATCTGTGCCCGTGCATACTCCTCCGCCTGATCCGTAAATACCTTTGCCTCAGCAAAAATTCCTTTTATTACTTCCATTATACGCCATTCCTTTCTTCTCTAAAAAGGCGCAAAAAAAACACCTCAAAAAAGGTGCTGACAATCTTCCCTCTTTTAGCCAAACCCAATAAAAAGGCATACCCCGCCCCTAAAAATAAAAACTTTTTTGGCTTTATCTAACAATACTCCAAAGATGACTGCGCCCCACTCTATTCCTATCAAAAAAACTCTCACCATAAAAATCTTTCACTCTACCATACATAACAATCACCTTCCTTTTCCAAATTTACTAGAATTGTACCATAACCCATTTCTACTGTCAATATTCTGACACCAAAACCACAGGATAAACTTACAAATTAAACAATGTGTTCTTACAGAACAAGTCTTCCGCAAAGTTTAAATACCATTCTTTTTTTGTTCCGGGGTCAAGAAACAGCCAGATTCGAAAACGGTGGGCAGCCTGCAGTGACTTTGGAAAAAAGCTAGAAGTTC
>CAJUGZ010000105.1 GCA_910585855.1 uncultured Lachnospiraceae bacterium
TAAGACGCCGCCCTCTCACGGCGGAAACAGGGGTTCGATTCCCCTACGAGCTGTTTTCTTATTGTTTGTGATTATATGAAAAGCGTTGTAAATTAAGTGTTTACAGCGTTTTTCTTTTTTAGGAATGATTCCTGTTTTATTTACACTTGTTTACACCCAAATATTTCTTGCTTTCCCAATCCTCTATTAATATTTTTTCTCTTGATCTATCTTCTAAATCTTACATGAAATATTTACATTTCTCCAAATAAAACTTTTGCTCCTTCTCAATAAGTCTAATCAGTTTATCTAAATTTTTCTTTTCTCTATATTCTTTCAACGAATTCAGATATTCATTTCTATTTACATCCTCAATCACAACAGGTATCATTCCATTCTTTAAACATTCTCTAAAAAGTATCAGCCTGCCTGTTCTACCATTTCCATCTTGAAACGGATGAATACTTTCATATCTCACATGAAATTCCGCTAATATAGAAACATCTGCTTTCTTACTACTATACCACTCAATAAGCAATTTCATCTCATTCTCTATATTTTCTGGTTTCACAGTTTGATACACACCAATCATATTAGGACGCTTTTTATAATCACCAATTGCATATCCATTTGCACGATCTTCAAACACACCTGATTTCAACTCATAATGAAATTGCTTTATCAATTTTTGTGTTAATGCTTCATCTAAAGTATCTAACATCCGATTAAACATCAGAAAATGTCCATTCATTTCCTCCACATCTTTTGCTCTATAGTAATCATCCGATTTTGGTAATATCCCATTATCAAATAATGAAGCGGTTTGTTCCTCTGTTAATGTACTTCCTTCCATTTTATTCGAATTATATGCAAGTAAACGCTGCGTGTAGGCATATACGCCAGAACGATCAAATTTTTTTCTTTCTATTCTGAATCTTTCTAAAAGAAAATCTAAAAATTCCTTATTTGAAAAATTATTCATAAATATAATCCTTTCGTTTATCATAAACGGAAACCCACTGCCTTTAGACAGTAAGAGGAATCTTATAAATGGTTATCAAAAACACTATCTTATGTTATCATCTTCTTTAAAAATCAAAATCTATCGTTACTCCACATCTAATTTTTTAATTTTTCGTCTTGCTGTTCTTCTATTACTTCTTTTATACTTTCTCCAACCTTTATGATTATGAGTCCAACATGCATATTTTCTATCAAATTTATCCTCATAGGATAACTGTTTCCAATATCCTCTCCGCATCATAAAACCATCCTCTCAAAATCAACTGCTATATAATAAATCTATCCACCAATTAACTCTGTCCGTTCTCCGTCTAGTAAACATAGCTGAAATCGAAAGACAGGTCTATGAAAATAGGAAACGCTAAGCGAAAGCGGACTCGGAATAGACCTGTCTTTCGATTTCAGCGTCCCCTCCTTAACAGTTCTAAATTTATTTCAACTTTTTTATCAGCACCGGAATCGGCGGATGATTCGGGCGATTATAATAACAGCTTAAAATTACAAGATACTTTTTTACATCTAATGTTTTCAAATAAGAAAGCAATGCATCCCTCTCTGCAAAACCACTCTCTCCCCCACTATAAATACACAATGTCATAATCCCACCCGACTTTAAAAGGGAAAGTCCAGTTTCTACTGCCGCAACACTGCTCTCTGCCTTTGTAGAAATTTTATGATCTCCTTTCGGAAGATAACCAAAATTAAATACAATACAATCTACCGATTCCTCTTTTGCATAATTTCCCATCTCAGTATGAGATTCCAATAAAAGCTCTGCCTTCCAATGATAACGATCTAATAATTCTTTTGTATGCTCTAATGCCTCCTTTTGAATATCAAATGCCAGTACTCTGCCGCTCTCTTTTACAAGCTGACACAGCAGCAGTGTATCATTTCCATTTCCCGCTGTTGCATCAATACAAAAATCCCCTTCTTTTACCTGCTCTCGAATCCAACGCTGAATATAATCAGTAATTTGATTTTCCATATTTTACTCTCTCTAAACTATCCCAATATTCTATTTCTATTCACCTTAACTTCACTTAACTTCGATAATCTCCGTTTATCTTAACATAATCATAGGTGAGATCACATCCCCATGCTGTAGCCTGTTCTGCTCCCTGTTTTAAATCAATTAAAATTTGTATCTCATCCTCTTTTAAAATCTCTTTTGCATATTCCTCTGAAAATGCCACTCCGCTTCCATTCCGGCAAACAGGAAGTACACCAGCACTTGAAGCCAAATCCACATCTACCTGATCAACAGAAAATTCTGCCTTTGCATTTCCAACCGCACAGAGAATCCGCCCCCAGTTAGCATCCTCTCCAAACATAGCACATTTTAATAAAGGTGAGCCAATTACGCTTTTCGCCACCGCAACTGCCGTATCCAAATCCGGCGCACCGCTGCAAGTACATTCCACTAACTTTGAAGCCCCCTCTCCATCCTTAGCCAACATCCTTGTTAAATTCATCATAACAATATATAATCCCTGCCGAAATGCCTGATATGACTCTCCTTCTTCTGCAACAATCTGATTCTGTGCCATTCCATTTGCCATTACACAAACCATATCATTCGTAGAAGTATCTCCATCAATACTTAAACAATTATAAGTAATTGAAACCACTTCTTTTAATGCCTTCTGCATCATCTCTGCTGTAATCGCTAAATCAGTCGTAATAAAATTTAAAGTAGTTGCCATATTAGGATGGATCATGCCGCTTCCCTTTGCCATTCCTCCTATTCGAACTTTCTTCCCTGCCGCCGTAAACTCTACCGCAACCTGCTTTGCTACAGTATCTGTTGTCATAATTGCCTGCACTGCTTTATCATTTCCATTATAAGAAAGCCCCTCTGCCAATTTCGGCATTGCTGCCTGAATCGGTTCGATTGGCAGTATCTGTCCAATTACTCCTGTTGATGCCACAATCACTTCCTCAGCCGAAATCCCAAGTGCATCAGCTGCAAGCTCACACATCCTCTCTGCCTTTTCCTCTCCATCCCGATTGCAGGTATTAGCATTTTTCGAATTTGCAATCACTGCCCGTCCCTTTCCGCCCGTCGCAAAAAGATGCTTCTTTGTCACCAAAATCGGTGCACCCTTTACCTTATTTTGCGTATAAACAGCCGCTACATCACAGACAGTATCACTGACAAGCAAACATAAATCATTCTTTTCTTTTTTTTGATTCAATCCACAATTCAGCCCATTGGCCTGAAATCCTTTCGCTGCACAAACCCCTCCATCCACATACAAATAACCATCAAAATTTTTCATCTATTCTCTTCCCTTTCCTTTCCAATTTCTTTGCAGTCCATCTATTTATCACAACTCCATACTTAACATTTCATTTATACTACACTTTCCATCCCCTTGTATATAGTCAAATAATACAAAACACCTGTTCTAATCTCACTCATTATACAAAATACCTTTCGGCTGGTATACACAACAGGAATCCAACACAAAAGAAGTTCTAGAATATACCCATATCCTAGAACTTCCTTATCATATCCTTATCTCTTTACAAACATAGTCAAATGTCTTGGAAGACCATCCGTCATAATAGGAGTTAATTCCGCCTGAATCAAAGGTCTGATATAATTAATAAATTCTGGTGTTACATAATTTCCTTCTTCATTAATCCACTCTCTTGGAACCTTCTTTTCTACATTAGCAATTTCATGGATATCATAAATATCGGTTGTACAAATATACGGATCGCTTGATTCTCTCTTTAAAGTAATCATCTTTCCGGTTTCCCCTTCAAATGCTGCTTTTACTGCTGCACCTGCAACCTGAAAAGCTTCTGTAATATCCACACGAGATACAATATGAGAACCGCATCTTTGCAGCGTAGCAAATTCAATCGCTCTTGTCTTACATCCACACTCTTTTGCAATCGTATTTGCTAAAAATCTTGCTGCACCTGCCAGTGTTCTATGTCCAAAGGAATCCACCTGACTTGCTGCATCGGTCATCTCGCAGACATAACGTCCGTCACTTAAACGAATTCCTTCTGATACAGCTACAATAATCGAACGCTTTGTTTTCATAATCTCTTTTACACTGGCTACAAACTTCTCAACATCAAATTCCACTTCCGGGAGATAAAGCAAATCCGGTCCTTCACAATCCTCACACTTTGCAAGTGCTGCTGCTCCGGTCAGCCATCCTGCATTACGTCCCATAATTTCCATAACAGTAACTACATTCGCATCATAAACTAATCCGTCACGAATTACTTCTTTTGTAACAGTACCGATAAACTTTGCTGCACTGCCAAAGCCCGGCGTATGGTCTGTAACTGCAAGATCATTATCAATCGTCTTTGGAACACCAATAAAATGAATCTTGCTTCCGTTTTCCAGTGCATAATCTGACAGCTTATTGATGGTATCCATCGAATCATTTCCACCAATATAGAAGAAAGAATCAATTTCCAGTTTATTTAAGGTAGCAAATATTTTCTCATAAATTTCTGGCTTGTCCTTACTGTCTGGCAATTTATAACGGCAAGAACCCAAAAAAGAAGATGGTGTACGCTTTAATAGTTCAATATCCAAATCTGTATGAATATGCTCTGATAAATCTACATATTTATCTTCCAATAATCCCTGAATTCCATGAAGCATACCATATACAGTATCTGCTCCTCTGTCCTTTGCTACCTTATAAACCCCTGCAAGACTGGAATTGATTACCGCTGTCGGTCCACCGGACTGTCCGACCATAACATTTTTCTTTGACATATGTACCTCCTAAATAATGATATAATACAGCATTTTATTCAAGCTGCTGTATCGCTTTTTGTAAACTGTTTTTTATTATATCACATCTTTTCCGATTTGTAACTAGAAAAATACCATTTTTTTGTATATTTTTAACGAAGGTTCTCTTTCTGTCTACTTTAAAAGCCGTTCATACCCAATCCGCTCCTCACCATTTTCTAAATAGATCACACCACAGCAAACAAAACCATTCTTTTTCAACATTCCCTGCATAGAACAATTCAGTCGATGTGTATCATTTTTTATACTAAAAACCCCTCTTTCCAAACACATCTTCACAACTTCTTCCACCATCTTTCCGGCAAGCCCTCTCCCCTTTTGCTTAGCGTCTACCACTACCCGATGAATTGCTGCATAGGGAAGATCCTCTGAAAGCCATTTCCCGTTATAAATTTTATTATAATTCATATTCCCGTCAAAATATACCGCCATCGTTCCCACTACTTTTCCATTTTCTTCCAATACATAAGAACATCCCTTTTCCCTATCCCATATAAAACTTTCCCGATTCGGATAACCGTCCTGCCATTGAGGAATTTTTTGCACTCGAAAATACTCCTTTGCCATATCCACCATTTTCATTATACTATCCAAATCCGTTTCTTTTGCTTTTCGAAACAGCCACTTCTCTTTTTCTTCCATAATCTATTCTTCTTTTCCTTTACGAAAAGCATCCTCCCATTCCTTTTGTTTTAACTGCCGTCTTTTCCAAATCAAATATCCGCTTGCTCCAATCACTAATACTGCCGAAAGCAACTGTGAAACCGGAAGACTTCCAATTAAAAGCTGATCCGTACGAAGCCCTTCAATCCAAAACCGCCCTATACCATATCCAATTAAATACCAGCAAAATACCTCTCCGGTAAATTTTTTCTTTCTCCGAAATGCCAATAAAAAAATCAAAACCCCAAGATTCCAAAGCGATTCATATAAAAAAGTCGGATGCACCTGAATATACTCCACTCCGTCAATCCATAAAATATGTTCAGCAATTTCCTCTGTAATATCCCAAGGATAAACTTCTGACTTTTGTATCTGCATAGCAAAAAGCCCATCTGTATATCCGCCAAATGCTTCCCGGTTGACAAAGTTTCCCCATCGTCCAATAATCTGCCCTGTAATCAGTCCCAATACTCCCGTATCCATCATAAGCCATGGAGAAACCTTTCTTTTTTTAGCAAATACCAATAAAGTAATCACTGCACCAATAATTCCGCCATAGATAGCAAGTCCTCCTGCACGAAAATTAAAAACCTGCAAAAGATTGTCCTTATAGCGATCCCAATCAAAAATCACATAATAAATTCGAGCACCAATCAGAGCAAATAAAACCGCAAAAAAAGCAAAATCTACATACATTTCTTCATTTTGTCCTGTTTTCTTTGCCTCCCAGAAAGCCACCTTTGACCCGGCAATCACACCAATCAATATAATCACTCCATAATAAGCAATCGGAAAATCTCCTATATAAAATGCTTTTGCCAAATGTTCTATTGTAATTCCAAGATGAACAAATCGTATACTAAATGCACTGAGCAAACCAATCCCTCTTTTCTTTTTTGTCTGCTTTTTATTATCACTTCTCTTTTAACCCCCATATATAAATCCATAAATATCCATATGATTATAACAGAAAATATATACGATGACAACCGTTAGTTTTGCAGGAGTTTTCGTTTTATTAGAGAAGAGATTGTCATTAATTATGACCATTTTCCTCTATTTGATACCAAATAAACTCATCAAAAAAACTGTCATTCTTTATCTATTATAAGAATTCTATCTTTAATAAGTCTTTGGAGGGAGGACGCCAGATTCGAAAACCATGGACAGCCTGCTGTTCCAATTCTCCAAAAAGTAAGAAGTTCTAAGACTTCTGCCTTTCCATTCCTCCAACCGGACAGACCGGAGCGCAATTCGCCTGCATAACAGCCAAAACGAAACGGACATCCCAAACGATTCCACCTGCCACAAAACAATCACGTTCCGATACAGATGCAGGCTAAACACGCTCCTTTTTTTTCACACACTGCATGGAAGCAGTATGTGAAAAAAATCTTAGATTTTTGAGCAGAAGTCAAGAACTTCTAACTTTTCTCCAAAGTCACTGCAGACTGTCCATGGTTTTCGAATCTGGCTGTTTCTTGACCCCGAAACAAAAAAGAATCTCATCCAAACTTGTATACTTCATAAGAATTTTTTAAAATTTCTGCCGTGATCCAACCAACAGCAAGAGGCGGTCTGCTCCTTTTCTTTGCCAGCGACTTCGGAGAACGGTTAGAAAGTCTGGCTTCTGTGGAAATACCTAGAATTTTTTGCATATCCTGCTTCCATGCAGGGTGTGCAAAAAAAGGGGCGTGTTTAGCCCGGAGAATAGGGAAGCGAATGTTTTATGGATGATAAAATCTTTCCTTACAATCGTTGTGTTTCGGCTGTGGTGAGGGCGAATTGCGCCCTGGTTCGTCTGGTTGGATGTGTCTAGATACAGAAGCCCTAGACTTTCTTACCGTTCGGAGCGGAGCAAGCAAAGAAAAGGAGCAGACCGCCTCTTGCGTCCGGTGAAAGCAAAAGCACCCCCTGCAGCATCCTATCTCCAAAAGCCTGATAAAAGAATCCTATAAAAATAGTAGAATCTTTATTTTAGCTATGATATAATATAATAAATACTACAGATATAAATTTTTTCCCAATAATAAAAAATTTTTATGTCATATTATATCAGAAATACAAATCGGAGTCTAAAAATGGAAAGTATAGAAAGCAGCAATCAAAAAGAAAAAAAAGGCTATCTTGTTATAGAACAAAATCAAAATCAGAAACCCTATATTCTGTTTACAAACAGAGAAGCCTGTACGATAACAGGTCTTACCCAAGAAGAATTATACTCTGCCAATCCAGAACAGATTACAAAAAATCTGCATATTACCCGAATCTCCTTTGATGAAAGACACGAGTTATGGATTTTAGATACTATTCATCATTTGCCGTCCCAGTTAGAAGAACTAGAACGTGCCAATACCGAACTAAAAGATGCTTTAAAAGAAGCACAAGAAGTCAATCAGGCAAAAAGCAGCTTTTTATCCAATATGTCCCATGATATCCGCACTCCTATGAATGCTATTATGGGCATGACAACAATAGGTCTTTCCCATATTGATGAAAAGTCACGTGTACAGGACTGTCTTCTTAAAATAAAAACAACCTCCACTCATCTTATGAGTCTAGTAAATGATGTACTGGATATGTCACGAATCGACAGTGGTCGTTTGTCTTTAAATGAGGAAGCATTTTCTCTGGCAGACCTAATTCATGATATTACTGTTATTGTACGTCCGCAGGCAGCTCAAAAAAATCATAATCTCCAAATAGAAATCGGGCAAATCTACGAAGAAAATCTGCTTGGTGATCCGCTGCGTCTGCGGCAGATTTTAGTAAATATTATAGGAAACGCTGTAAAATATACCTTAGATAACGGCAATATTTACGTATGCTTTGAACAGCACCTTGAGAAAGAATCCAAGCAGCCTATAATCTGGTTTGATTTTTTATGTAAAGACAATGGTATCGGCATGAGTGAAACGTTTTTGAAACGAATTTTCCTGCCTTTTGAAAGGGTCAATAACAATATTACCAATAAAATCGAAGGAACAGGTTTAGGGATGTCTATTGTAAAAAATTTAGTGGATCGTATGGGTGGTCAAATAACCGTAACCAGCCAAGAAGGAGTAGGAAGCTGTTTCTCTGTCCATATCCCGATTTCTGTTTCTGCCGAACCTCATAAAGAACAAAAGCTGCCGTTGGAACAGACTGTTCTTTTAGTAGAAAGCCAAGACAGCCGAACAAATCAAATCATCACTTATTTAAAAGAAGGCGGACTGATTCCAGTTCATATTAAAACGGGACTAAATGCCGTCACTTGGCTGACTGAGCGGCAATATGAAAACCATATGCCATGTGCTATGCTGCTGGGGCAAAAATTAGAAGATATGCCGGTTTTAGAGCTGGCATCTCATGTCCGGCAGTTAGCTGGTACAAATTTTCCGATTTTACTTGTATCAGAAGCAGACTGGGCACAAATAGAGTATCGTGCTACTCGAGCCGGAATTAATGCCTTTGTTCCTTGTCCTCTCTTTAAAAGCCGGCTTTTAGAAACACTCTCTGCTCTGATTTATCGGACACAAGATGAAAAAGAAGATTCCGCAGACCAATCCATAGACTACAGCAGTTATCATATTCTTTTAGTAGAAGATATGGAACTCAACCAAGAAATTGTTGTAGAAATGTTATCTATTACTGGTGTAAAAGTAGAAGTCGCTGACAACGGTGTTCATGCAGTAGAAAAATTTGAAGCCTCTCCAGAGGGATATTTTGATTTAATTTTTATGGATATTCAGATGCCGATTATGAACGGATATGAAGCAACCCGCCGTATTCGTCAACTTCCCCGTTCCGATGCACAAACTGTCTGGATCGTTGCAATGACGGCTAACGCCTTTGTAGAAGATATCCGCTTGTCAAGAGAAGCCGGTATGAATGAACATTGTTCGAAACCAATCGATCCAGAACGTCTTCAGGAAATTCTACGAAATCGGCTAAAATAGATTAGAAAAGCAAAAAAGAAAGGGTGAAAAGCCATGCATCCCTATCAAGAAGAATATATTGCCAATTTAAGAAAAATCTCTGCACTGACTATATATAGAAAGCAAAAAAAACAAACCTTTGAAATCTATCTAAAAGAACTGCAAAAAAATCAACAGCAAATTGAACAAATTGTAAAGCGCAATATGGAACTGCTGCGGGAAAAACTGTTTCCGCTTTTGGATCATATCTTTGATGCCAGCCAAGAGGAACTAAAGGAATTGGAGGAATTTGCTGAAAAACTATTAAACAGCAAAGAAGAACTTGATATTGGTCTGTTCTGTCAAATTCATAAAGCATTATTAAGTTTTGCCAGACTAACCAAAAACCGAAATGCTATGATTCGAGAACTATACTGGCAGGGAATGGGCTGCCACTATCTATGTAAAAAATTAGTAGGATTGGAACTGTCCGAAACCAATCGATACTATTCTCAGATGAGGCTGTACTTTACAGAAGCGGCTGCCTATCTGAAATACTATGATGAAATTGACGATACCGAAACAAGGGGCTATATTCTTCGCTCTCGGGCAAATATGTCTTTAGGACAATTTCAATCCGCCAGTGAAAAAATTCATCTGGTGAAACAATCTCAACAAATTTTGCAGGATAAAGAATATCAAAAAAAAGAACCCTCTCTTCCATGGGATCGATATATCTATATGAGTCATCAGCAAATGGCAGCCAGTATCTCCCATAACAGAGAAAATACTATGACCTCTCAGGATGTAGCGGATATTATGGAATCTGTCTATATTGTCTATCAAAGACAGCTTCAAGAAGCGGCAAACAAACATAAACAATTTCCGATTCATTCCCAATTTTCCTACTATGCGATTGAATACTACTGTGGTCTAGACAATGTAGACGGACTGCTTACAAAAATGGAAACGTTAATGAATCGGGCAAATCTTGCTGATTTTTCTCCTGAAACGATGTATGGTATTATCTCTTTGCCTGCCTTTTACTGTCAATATTTAACACAGTACCCTGAACGGATTCCTGAGAGAACCGAATATATTGAAGGGCTTTATCAAAAAATTTTAAACTATATGGAAGTGTTTCCAGAAACAGCAGAAAATGAATTACTTTTCTTTTATTTAAGGCAGTTATCTTATACTTTTTTAGAAACAGAACACAGTATTTCTTATAAATATTTCGTTCAGAAGCTGCAGATTCGCTTTGCACCAGAAATTTATATCCACTCTCGAGCAGTAGGAACAGCAGCAGCAGTATTTTGCAAAATTATTTTTGAAGAAGAATCTACTTTTTTTGATGATATGGAATGGATACAAAAAATCAAAGATCCAAAAGAAAAGCAGACTACTTTGCTGCATTATGCCATGGAATCGGGTCTTTTACATGATGTAGGAAAAATTAATTTTATTCATCTATATTCACAAACTGCAAGACAATGGTTTGAAGATGAATATGAAATGGCACATCTGCACACTTTAATCGGAAAATCTTGTTTAGAAACCAGAGCTTCAACTCTTCATTATGCCGCAATTTCTCATGGACATCATTCTTGGTATGATGGCTCACAGGGATATCCCAACTCCTATAAACGACTAGAATGTTCCTATCGGCAAATGGTAGATATTATCGCACTAATAGACTGGATCGATAATGTTACTTATACAACTCAGCTCTATACAGGAGTCGAAAAAACCTTTGAGCAGGCAGTAGAAGATGTAATTGCTTTAGAAAGACGGCAATTTTCACCTCTTTTAACCACCAGACTTCGAGATAAAAAAGTTGCTAAACAGATTCAAGATGCCCTGATTGCAGGACGGCAGGATGCTTACCGACAGTTATATCAGGAAAATAACATGAAAAAACAGAATTAAAAAATAATTGAAAATAAAAGCAGTCTGCTCAAGTCAATATCCCCGCTGCAAGCAACGGAGCATCAATTTTGCAACGCTGCAAAGCAGCAGGGTATTGATCCTTACGACATTCGTTGGTTTCTTCTGATGTTCTATTTAAAAAATTTATATCTTTTTTATTATACGTTAAAGCGGAATAAAATAACATCCCCGTCCTGTACAATATAATCCTTTCCTTCCATTCGAACCATTCCCTTTTCTCTTGCTGCTGCTAAAGAACCTTTACAATCCAATAAGTCCTGATAATTCACAACTTCTGCTTTAATAAAACCTCGTTCAAAATCGGTATGAATTTTTCCCGCTGCCTTTGGTGCTTTTGTTCCAACCGGAATTGTCCATGCTCTTGTTTCATCTTCTCCCGCTGTAAGATAGCTAATAAGCCCAAGCAGATGATAACTTGCTTTAATTAACTTCTCTAGTCCAGATTCTTTTAATCCCAAATCCTCTAGAAACATTAATTTTTCCTCTTCTTCTAATTCTGCAATTTCCTGTTCTATTTGCGCACAGATTACAAATACCTCACTCTGATTTGCTGCAGCAAATTCCTTTACAGCTTTTACTCCCTTATTGCCGTTTCCTTCCTCTGTCAATTCATCTTCTGCCACATTTGCTGCAAAAATAACTGGCTTATTTGTCAATAAATTATAAGAAGAAAACCATAGCTGTTCCTCCTCATCCTCTGTTTCAAAAGTAAGTGCCAACTTTCCTGCTTCTAGATGCTCTTTTATTCGTCTTAAAAGTTCATATTCTTTTGCAATCGTCTTGTCCATTTTAGCAGATTTCGCTGTTTTTGCCATTCGCCGTTCCAAAATTTCCAGATCTGAAAAAATCAACTCCAAATTAATCGTTTCAATATCCCGAAGAGGATCTACACTTCCATCTACATGTACTACATTAGAATCCTCAAAACACCGTACAACATGAACAATCGCATCTACTTCCCGAATATTGCTTAAAAACTGATTTCCTAATCCTTCTCCTTTTGAAGCACCTTTTACTAATCCAGCAATATCTACAAATTCAATAACTGCAGGAGTTACTTTTTTAGAATGATAAATTTCTCCCAATTTTTTCAGCCGTTCATCTGGTACTGTAACAATTCCAATATTTGGATCAATCGTACAAAACGGATAATTTGCCGACTCTGCTCCTGCTTTTGTTAATGAATTAAACAATGTGCTCTTTCCAACGTTTGGTAATCCAACAATTCCCAATTTCATCTTTTTCTATCCCTATTTAGATAACCTTTTTAAGATTTTCTCCCTTTCTCTATATTTTTTTATCACCTATTGTACCGTTTTTAAATTAGATTTTGTTTTAATTTTTCAACTCCTTTTATCCATTTTTCTTTATTGTTTCATACGATTTTCTATTATATCACATTATTTCTCATTTCGAAACAATTAAATTTATCTCCTTTAATTAGGCTTTTGGATGTAGGATGCTGCTGGAAAGGATTTTCTTTCACTGTTCACCGGACGCAAGAGGTGGTTTGTTCCTGTCCTTTGCCTGCTCCGCTCCAAACGGTAAGAAAGTCTACGGCTTCTGATTTCGGTACATCCAACCGGACGAACCGGGGCGCAATTCGCCCTCATAACAGGCGAAACGAAACAGATGTAAGGAAGAATTTTACCAACCATAAAACACCCTCTTCCCTATCCTCCGGGCTAAACACGCCCCTTTTTTTGCAT
>CAJUGZ010000106.1 GCA_910585855.1 uncultured Lachnospiraceae bacterium
GTGCTGGGATGCAGAAGTTTTAGAACTTCTTGCTTTTTGGAAACCGGAACAGCAGGATGCCTAGGGGGTTCGTATCTGGCGTCCTCAAGTAGAATACCTAGGGGGTTCACATTTGGTGTTCTCAGAAACATATCTAATAAATTTAACATATAATAAAATGAATAAAAGAAGCCGATTAGGACGAAAGGATTCTATTTATGAAAAATTGCCTTGATCTTTATTTTCTTTCTACTATTGCCTGTAAATTGCCGGAATGTCTTTCAAAAGAAGAACTGGCAGTACTTGCTGCCAGTTTAAGAGCGCTTGGGGAAATGCTGGAGGTAATTCTTAGTCAAGAGGATTGTAAGGGATAAGTTTCTGTCTTACTGTTTTATCGTTCTAGATTTGCGAATCGAGTAAGATGAGGCAGCCAAGCTAAATTGACTGTTCCGATTGGACCATTTCTCTGTTTCGCAATAATGATTTCAGCAATTCCTTTATTTTCAGAATCTTTATTATAGTATTCATCTCGGTAAAGAAACATAATAACATCGGCGTCCTGTTCGATTGAGCCGGATTCCCGAAGATCTGACATAATAGGACGCCGATCGGGGCGGCTTTCACAGGCACGGTTTACCTGAGAAAGTGCAATAACAGGAGCATTGATTTCTCTTGCCAGTGCCTTTAGGGATCGGGAAATTTCCGATATTTCCTGCTGACGGCTTTCGGAACGTCCGCTTCCTGACATTAACTGCAGATAGTCAATAATGACTACACCGATATTGTGTTCTAACTTATATTTTCGGCATTTAGAACGCAGTTCTGTAATGGAAATGCTGGGGGTATCGTCTAAAATCAGATTGGATTTTCCGATTACACCAGCACTTTCGATTAAGCGTTCCCATTCGTTATCGTTGAGATCACCGGAACGGATATTTTGCATATCTACTTTTGACTCTAAAGAAAACATACGATTCATTAACTGTTCCTTTGACATTTCCAGGCTAAAGATTACGATAGGAATACTTTGTTTAATTGCGATATTTTCTGCAAGATTTAGTACAAGAGCTGTTTTTCCCATAGACGGGCGAGCACCGATTAAGATAAAATCGGAAGGCTGAAGCCCAGCCATTTTATAGTCTAAGTCAATAAAACCGGTTGGAATTCCTGTAATATTTCCTTTTAGTTTTGAGGCAGCTTCAATTTTTTCCAATGCACGGATTACAATGTCTTTAATTGGAACAAAATTGTTATTGTTTCGATTTTGCAGAAGATCAAAAATTCTTTTTTCGGTATCATTTAAAATAGTTTCTAGTTTTTCTTTTCCAAGATAACAAGCATTTTCAATTTCTTCGTTGACTTTAATTAAACTTCGAAGCGTTGATTTTTCATTTACGATTGTAGCATAATAGCGGATATTAGCAGAGGTAGGAACGGCATTGATCAAATCTCGTACAAACTCAATACTGTAAATCTCTGGAGGAACATCCTTTTCTTTTAGACGGTTCTGCAGTGTAATCATATCCGCAGGTTTTCCCTCATTATAGAGTTCTACGATTGCATCAAAGATAATACCATGCTGTCTGCTGTAGAAGTCATTTCCTGTGACAAGTTCAGAAGCGGTTAAGATCGCTTCTGGATCTAAAAGCATAGAACCGATTACAGATTGCTCTGCTTCCAGACTATGTGGCAGAACACGCTTCATAAGGGTTTCATCCATATTAAATTCTCCTAAAAATTCTAAGAAGTTATTCTTCTACTACTTTAACCGTTAATTGAGCTGTTACATCTTTATGAAGCCGTATTGGTACGATATGTGTTCCAAGTGATTTGATCGGATCGGTAAGCTGCATTTTCTTTTTGTCTAGATCTAGTCCAAGCTGTGAGGACACGGCAGCCGAAATTTCCTTTGTTGAGATAGAGCCGAAAGTTTTTCCGCCTTCTCCTGCTTTGATAGTAACTGTAACTGCTTTTCCCTCTACACGGGCAGCCAGAGCCTGTGCCTGTTCAAATTGTTCTTTTGCAACTTTTATTTCATTTGCCTGTTTTAATTTTAGATCATTTCGATTTTTGGCAGTGGCTTCTATTCCAAGTTTTTTCTTAAGGATAAAGTTTCTTGCGTATCCGTCATTTATTGTTACGATTTCTCCTTTTTTTCCAAGAGATTTTACATCTTCTAATAATATTACTTCCATTTTTAAATATCTCCTTCCATTAACATACGTTTAATTGTTTCTTTTAGCCGCCTTAGACCGTCTTCTAGTGTACAGCCTTCTAACTGCGCCCCGGCTACTGTCTGATGACCGCCTCCGCCAAGCTGTTCCATAATAATCTGGACGTTCACTTCATCAATGGAACGGGCGCTGATATAAATTTTATTGTTGTAATGTGTAAGTACAAAGGAAGCTTTAATTCCTTTGATATTTAACAGCTCATTTGCAGCCTGTGCCGCTACAATCGTAGGGCTTTCGATACCGTCAAATGGGCAGGCGGACAAAGCAAAATATTCTTCGAAAATTTCGGTCTGATGGATGACTTTTGCTTTTGCACGGTAATCTTCCATATCGTCACGAAACATCTTTCGGACACGGGTAATATCTGCACCGTTTTTCCGCAGAAATGCAGCGGCTTCAAATGTGCGTACACCTGTTTTATTGACAAAATTGTTGGTATCAATTACCATACCAGAATAGAGTGCATCTGCCTCTATCGGACGCATTTTAATATTATCTCCAATATACTGTAAAACTTCCGCAACCATTTCACTGGCAGAAGAAGCATATGGCTCAACATAGGAAAGAACGGCGTTATCAATTACTTCACTGCTTTGCCTATGGTGATCAAGAACGACAATCGTTTTGGCAATCCGTAAAATATCAGGACATTCTGTATAATTGGGACGGTTGACATCCACTACAATTACAACTGTATTATTGTCTACTTTATCAATAGCTTCATTGGTGTTGATAAACATATCTTCTTCATATTCGGAATTGCTTAAAAATCCGTCTATTACAGGTTTAATGGAAGTGGTCACATCATTGATAATAATATGACAGCGCTTTGCCATTGACTTTGCAATCCGATACATACCGATAGCAGAGCCTAAACTGTCGGCGTCACTGATTTTATGTCCCATAACTAAAACACGGTCGTTATTTTCCAAAATTTCACGCAGAGCATGAGCTTTGACACGAGCTTTGACACGGGTAGTTTTTTCGACTTGCTTGGCTTTTCCGCCATAGTAGAGGATATTTTCTCCGACTTTTACTACAGCCTGATCGCCGCCTCGTCCTAGAGCAAGATCCATAGCAATTCGGGAATATTCGCAGGTTTCTGCATAAGTAGCACCATTGACGCCGAGTGCAATACTGATAGTTACTGCCATTTCATTGCCGATATTGACGTTTTTTACTTCATCTAAGAGAGCAAATCGGTTTTCCTGCAAGACCGGAAGATATTTTTTTTGGAAAATAATAAAATATTTGTCTTTTTCCATTTTACGGACGATGCCGTCAATATCACTGATATATTTATTGATGCGTCGGTCAATTAGTGCAACCAGCAAGGATTGGCGTACACTTTCTACGCTTTCAAGTGCTTCATCATAATTGTCAATATAAATTAGTCCAGCAATTAGTTTTTGTTCTTCGTTTTCACGGGTATAGCGTTTAATTTCGGTTTCGTCATACATATAAAAAGACGTTAGAAATACACCATTATCGGGATACTCCAATAGAGAGTGATCTTCCATTAAATCACCAATAGCTATTTTTTTTAGTACAATACGATACATTTTTTGATTGTATTCGGATTCTACGGTTAAGGTATGTTCTGTTTCCAGTTCGAAAAAGTCTTTTTCAATGGTCGGAAATACAGAATAGATATATTTTTTTCGATTCGCATCTTTTTGCAGAGTTTCCTGCATTTTCTGATTTGTCCAAAGAATCCTTCCCTGATCATCTAAAATACCGTAGGGAAGCTCAAATTCGGATAGAAGCTGACGCTGTACCTGTGCATAGTCCGTGGCAAAGGAGATGAATTCATTCATCATACCAGGACGATTTCTTAGATAGAGAGCCAGTGAGATGCCTAAATATACTACTAATGTAACACTCATAATAATGCCACATTGAATATTAAGTGTAAAAATCCATATGGTAATAAAAAGTAAAAGTATACTTAGCCAAACAGGCCATAATAAGTATGCTTTTAGCTGTCCTTTTAGTTTAATCTTTTTCTTCATCGTTTTTCTCCATTTCTTGTACGAAGCACTACACTCTATCATACCATGTTATGAAAAAAGATACAACTTTAAGTTGATAAAAATGGGATGGGAACGTATACTATAGGTTAGAGAAAGGCAGTATATCAGGGAAAAGTATAATAAAAAAGAAAAAGGGAGATGAGAGTATTGATTAAGATTGCAATCTGTGATGATGATCCAAAGTTTGTCGGGGATGTGCAGGAATATTTGGAACAGTTGAAAAAAGAGGAACATTTTGAATTGGAGTTAGAATGTTTTTTATCGGGAAATGAATTGATCTTAGAATATGAAAAGGGAGTTCTATTTGATCTGATTTATTTAGATATTGAAATGAATGGAGCGGATGGAATTGAAACAGCAAAGCAGATACGAAAAAAAGATTATCATGTATTGATTGTTTATATTTCAAGTCATGAAGAGTATTTGCGGCAGCTTTTTGAGGCAGAACCATTTCGTTTTTTATCTAAGCCGGTGGAATATAAGGCATTTCATACTGTATTCTGGCAGGCAGCAGAGCGGATTTTAGAGCAGCAGAGCCATTATTTTCATTTCAAAACTGGAAAATCTATGATAAAGATTCCCTGCCGAGATATTCTTTATTTTGAAAGTGCTGGGCGAAAAGTGATTGTGCATACTATGCAGCGCAGTTATGAATATTATGATAAATTAAATGATGTGGAAGAACATTTAAAGGATATGCGGTTTGTTCGGATTCATAAGGCGTATTTGGTAAATATTGATAATGTAGAGGCATTTCAGTATGAACGGGTGGCAATGTCAGATGGGACAATCTTAAGTATTAGTCAGAAAAACCGTCCTAGAATTCGAAGTGAATTTTGGAAGTATTATCATAGTTCTTCTGAGATGGGAGCAGAGGGAGCAGGAGTCGGGGCGGAAATAACAGGAAAAAATAATTAATTATAAAATTGGGTGTAAGAAATGACATGGAGAATATTGTTATTTTTGGTTATAAATTTATTTTATCTGTTTTTGGGATATGGGTATTTTTCTATTTTTTTAAAACATCACTATAAAAGGCGTCTGCTTTTTCTAGGGGGATGGACGGTACTATGGTTTATGATATTGATTTTATATTATTGTCTTATTTATGGAAATAATCGGATTCAGATATTGAGTGCTTGTGGGATTTTTTCTGTTTTGCTTGTTAGTTCTGTGCTGTTTGGATTTTATGACAGGATACAGGAAGATGTGGATGATCGGGTTCGGGATGCGATGTATCAGCAGCAGTTGGAGTATTACAGCAGGCAGTATGAAGATATTTCCCGTACACAGCAGGAAACCAGAAAGATGCGGCATGAATTAAAAAATCAGTATATCTTGATTCAGGCATTGGCGGAAAAAGGGGATTGTGCAGCGATTATTCAGATGATGAGTCAGATGCATCAGGATGTAGAAGGGCTGGTGCGCTGTAAGACAGGAAATTTGGCAGTGGATGCGGTAATTAATTATAAAATTGCAGCAGCTTTGGAAGATGGGATACAATTTGATTTGAATTTGAATATTCCTACACAGTTTGATATAAATGATGTAAAGCTGTGCGGGTTATTGGGAAATGCGATTGATAATGCAATCGAGGCTTGTCGGCGGATACAGAATGGAGAGAAGAGAATTCAGATATCTATGGCAGTGCAGAAAAAGAATCTTTTTATTGAGGTAAAAAATCCTTATGATGGAGATTTGGTGCAGGATAGTAAAGGGAAACTGCTTACTCGTAAGGAACAGGCGGCAAATCATGGGTTTGGGATTTCGATTATGGAAGAACTTTTGAGAAATAATTATGGGACGATGGAAACGGTTTGGGATGGACGGGAATTTTGTCTTCGGATGATTCTTTATATGGTGATTTGAGTTGTTTTTTCTTTCACTGGACGCTAGAGGCGATTTGCTCATTTCCTTTATCTGCTCCGCTCCGAATGGTAAGAAAGTCTATGGCTTCTGTTTTACGTGTATTTGACCGGACGAACCAGGACGCAATTCGCCCTTATGGCAACCGAAACGAAACAGGGGTAAGGAAAGATTTTATCAGTCATAAGACAGCCGCTTCCCTATCATTCGGGCTAAACACGCCCCTTTTTTTGCATACCCTGCATGGAAGCAGGATATGCAAAAAATTCTAGGTTTTTCTGCAGAAGCCCAAGACTTTCTAACCATTCTCCGAAGTCGCAGACAAAGGAAACGAGCAAACCGCCTCTGGCTGTTGGTTGGATAACGGTAGAAAGTTTCAGAATTTTCAAAAGACTTATTGAAGGTTAGAATATAGATTGGAGAATTGTAGAGAGGAGTATTTTTATGGGCTCTATGTTAGAATATAATGGGTATCATACAACTATAACATATGATGCAGATGATGAATTATTTGTTGGAGAAGTTTTTGGAATTTCTGATTCTTTAAACTTTCATAAATAAAATCCCTTTTGTTGCCGTAGGCGGAAACCCACTGCCTTTAGGCGGTGGGAGAAGCCTCTTAAATTTGTAGCCATTAACCTTGACTTTCGATGTACTTTTGTATCGTTGTTGATGATACCTCACCTATACTACAGGCGAAATATCCATCAGACCAAAAGATTTTCCTCTTCCAATACTGCTTAGATAAAAAGTTTGGATATTTCTTCCATAGATGATACGTGGTTTCCTGTTTGATGATTTTTACAATATCACAGACTCTGTCAGTAGTATCGTAGCTTATCAGAAAATGTATATGGTCTTTGTCTGTTTCCATTGCAATGATACCGTAGCCTTTCATATGACAGATATCGTATATCCGTTGTTTTACATCGTCTGCAATAAAATCTTGAAGCAACTTTTTACGATATTTCGTAACAAGGACGATATGCATTTTTAGACAGTATTTACGTTTGTTCTGACAGTTGTATCTGCTATCCATAAAAATCCCTCCAATCTATTGACTTTCACTAATAATTATAATATTATATATATAGTGAAATAGCAACCAAAGGAGTGTATTTTATGGAACAGATGACCATTACGGCTAAAATCCAGATATCTGTTACAACAGACAGTAGCAGGTTACTTGATGAAACTATGGCTGTTTATTCTGATGCCTGCAATTATGTGTCTGCATATGTATTCCGTACACATGACCTGAAACAGTCTTCTCTTAACAAGGTCTTATATTCCACTCTACGAGAGAAGTTTAGTCTGAAATCTCAAATGGCACAATCTGTTTTCAAAACGGTTATTGCCAGATATAAGACCATTCTTGAAAACCAGAAAGAGTGGATTAAGCCGTCTTTTAAGAAGCCTCAATATGACCTTGTATGGAACAGGGATTATTCCCTTACACAAAACTGTTTTTCAGTAAATACATTGAATGGTCGTGTTAAGCTGCCATATTTCTCTGGAAACATGGCAAAATATTTTGACCATACCATTTATAAGTTTGGGACTGCCAAACTCGTAAACAAGCACGGTAAATATTTCTTACATATTCCGGTCACTTATGATATGGAAGAAAGTAATATCGCTGATATCTGTAATGTTGTAGGGATAGACAGAGGTATTAACTTTGTTGCTGCCACATATGACAGCAGGCACAAATCAAGTTTTATAAGCGGTAAAGCCATAAAACAGAAACGTGCGAACTATTCCAAGCTCCGTAAAGAACTCCAAATGCGTCAGACACCATCTGCAAGACGTAGATTAAAGGCTATCGGTCAGCGAGAAAACCGTTGGATGCAGGATGTAAACCATCAGGTATCGAAGGCACTCGTTGAATCCAATCCAAAGCATACACTCTTTGTCCTAGAAGATTTGTCAGGTATTTGCTATGCTACAGAGCGTGTCAGGACAAAAGATCGCTATGTGTCTGTATCATGGTCGTTCTATGACCTGGAACAGAAACTTATTTACAAGGCGAAACAGAACCAGTCCACTGTGATTAAGGTTGACCCCCGTTACACAAGTCAGTGTTGTCCTGTATGCGGACACATTGAAAGGGTTAACCGTGACAAGAGGATACATCTGTTTACCTGTAAAAATTGTGGTTATAAATCAAACGATGACCGCATTGGAGCAATGAATCTGTACCGCATGGGAATCAACTATCTTGAGGATAGCCAAGTACCTGATGCAGTTACAACAGAGTAAATCTTTGTTGTAAAGGGTGCTGTCAACCACCCTGTGATGTAACGCTACTTTAAGTAGTAATACTTATTGGGGATGAAAGGTCGGAGGTATTAGCCGTTACTACGACTGGGTAGTTACAAGCCCATTACCTTTAGGTGATGGGTAGTTGACGGCTCATCTATTGATGAATTAAAAAAAATGTTTGCTAATTGTATTGATAATTATTTGGATTTATGTAAACAAGTAGGAAAAGAACCACAAAAGGAATTTAAAGGAAGTTTTAATGTGCGTATTCCTTCTGAATTACACAAACAAATAGCGATGTTAGCAGCACAGCAAAAGATTACATTAAATCAATTTAATTTTTTGGCAGTTTGGGCATTGGAAAAAATATAATCCAATGCCTTTTAACTTAGATAGTAATTTTAAATAAGGCTACTGTAATCTTTCAAGATTGTTTAACAGGTCAAGAGAAAGAGAATAATTCTGATTAAAAAAATTGATTCCTTCGTTTATATAATAAGCTGCTTTTTCATGTTCATTTTGACTGTTGTAGTAATCTGCCAAATGTAAACAGGTAAGGGGATAAATTTGGCGTATTATATCATAATTTAAGATTTCACGCTGTAAGTAATTTAGGATATGTGTGTATAAGTGAATAGGGGATAATTTATTGAGATGCGGGGCTTTTCGCAGGATAAATGCAATATTGAAAAGTGACCATAGTTCTTCCAGCGTATATAGGTGATAATTTAAAATTTCGTCAATATTATAAAAAGTCTTTGTTATACTAAGTGCTTTGATTGATAATTCATAAGCGGTTTTGTAGTCTTTCTTGTATTGTGCGATAAGATAAGCTTGTTTGCCCAAAAGATATTGCAGAGGTTCATCACATAAATATAGTGTGTGAGTGGATAATTCATCTAAATATAACATACAATTATCTATTTGGTGTTTGGCAAGATAATCATCAATTTGTTTTTTATCAGCATTGAATTCAATAAGTTCTGCAACAGAAAGAATTGGGTAGAAAGCTGAAATATTTTCTCCCAGTTTGTTGAAAATATTTTTTAATATTTTGTCAGAGGGTATTTTATGTCCATTTTCTATTTTTGATATATATTCTTTACTACATATATTTTCACAAAGAGAAGATTGACTGATCTGCTTTGCTAATCGCAGTTCTTTAATCAAAGTACCAATATGATGATTCATTTTATCCAAATTCTCCGTTCAAAGGTTGACTAAAAGTTCAATTTTTTATGAAATAGTTTAATGATATTATAGTATAGAAACAAATTTTGTTTTTGTCAAGGAGGAGTTTTTATGCTGATTTCATTATTTAAAAAGACGGGAATGAAAAAAACAGAGAGCAGTTCTGCAATGAGAATGTTGTCTTATATTGTACCGCATTGGCATTTGGTTATAGCTTCTACAATCGCTGGAGTAATTAAACTATCAATGCCCCTAATTCTGCCACAGGTAATAGGATATTTTACCGATGAACTGTTAATATCAACAAATAATATATCGAATACAGAGAAAATGAATGAGATATTGAAATGGCTGTTTATATTACTTAGTATCTATATATTGATCTATATACCTGCTTCATTTATCAGACATGCAGGATCAATAGAGGTTGCAAACAGAATTATGAATAAAATGAGGTGTGAACTGTTTGAACATCTGCAGCTTATGTCGGCAGAGTTTCACAATAATAATCAGTCAGGAAGTTTAGTGACAAGAATTAATAGTGATGTAGAGCAGGTTCATGATTTTATATGGGGTGTAGTAACGAATATATGGATTGATGGAATTACGATTATAATATATATTGCTTTGTTATGCAGGATTAATATATTTTTAACAATAGTTGCTTGTTTTGCGCTGCCTGTATCTGTTATAGTTACAAAACAAATACGAAAAAGGATAAGACATAACAGCCGAAAAGCCCGAAAAGGATTATCTGATCTATCAGGTTATATTCAGGAAAGAATGGCAGGATTTTTTATAGTAAAATTATTTGGAATGGAAAAGTTTGAGAATGACAAGTTTAGAGCATATTCCAATAAGATTTATCAGTATAACAGAAATACAAATAGATTTTTCTCACTTGGAGAAGCAATAACCACTTCTTTTTCAGAGGTAATTAGTTCTGTTATTGTATGCTTGTCTGCAATTTTAATCGTTAAGAACAAAATGACTATTGGGGAAATGATTATTTTTGAAACATATATTGCATATTTTATTACACCTATAAAAAGATTTGCTGAATTAAATATTACATATTCCAGAAGTATTGCAGGGATAGAAAGAGTATTTGATATATTGGATATAGAACCTGAAATACAGGAAAAAAAGAATTCATTAATATTTTCAGACAAAGAAGATGTGCGAATTGAATTTCAAAATGTTAATTTCAAATATGATAAGACTGCGTTGGAATATATTTTGAAAGATATTAGTTTTTCTATTGAACCAGAAGAGAAAGTGGCATTAGTAGGAGCAAGCGGATGTGGCAAATCTACAGTTATTAATTTATTGGCAAGATTTTATGATATAGATTCTGGTAAAATAAGTTTTGGGAATCAGGATTTGTATGATTATTCACTGGCAAGTATTTATAATCAAATGGGAATTGTTTTTCAGGATACGCTTTTGTTTTCGGGAACGATTGAGGAAAATATCAGATATGGAAAAATAGATGCTACGAAACAGGAACTTGAGAAAGCAGCAGAAGCAGCAAATGCGATTGAATTTATAAAAAATTTTCCCGATGGCTGGAATACAATAATTGGAGAAAGAGGTACAGGGCTTTCAGGGGGACAGAAACAACGTATTTCAATAGCAAGAGTATTTTTAAAGAATCCTAAATTACTAATACTGGATGAAGCAACCAGTGCCCTTGATTCAGAATCAGAAAAACAGGTACAGGATGCCCTTGATAATTTAATGGAGAAAAGAACATCAATTATTATAGCGCACCGTCTTTCAACAATCGTAAATGCAGATAAAATAATTGTTATGGATAAAGGAAAAATTGTTGAGGTTGGAACACATGAACAATTACTGCAGCTTAATGGAAGATATAAAGAATTATATGATATGCAATTTAGAAATGTAATATAAGAAGTAAATCAAAGGAAATGTTGTAGAAATATTATTAGATTTGAGATATGATAAAATAATAATTAGTCAAGAATTGGAGAAAGATATCATGTTAGAAATTAGATATTTAGAATCTTCCGATAAAAAATTTTGGTATACTCTTGATCAGCATTTATCGGAAACAGAATTTGAAAATAAAGTGAGAACAAAGAGAGGATATATTTTATTATTAGAAAATAACCCAATAGGTTTATTAAGATATAATCTTTTTTGGGATAATACACCATTTTGTACAATGCTTTTTATAGATTCGAAATATCAGGGGCAAGGTTATGGAAGACAGCTTATAAAATATTGGGAACGGGATATGAAATTGCAGGGTTATGGAATGGTATTGACATCTACACAAGTAGATGAAAGTGCACAGCACTTTTACCGCAAATTAGGATATAGGGATTGCGGTGGATTTGTAATTGATATTCCTGAATATGCACAGCCTATGGAAATGTTTATGATTAAAGAAATATAAATCAGAAAGGATAAATAAAATGGAATCCAATAAAAAGCCAGAGAATTTGCTAAGAGTGATACATCCATTTCCTCCTATCTATGACAAAAATTCAAAGATATTGATTTTAGGTTCTTTTCCTTCAGTAAAGTCTAGGGAAAATCAATTTTATTATGGTCATCCTCAGAATCGGTTTTGGAAGGTGATTGCTGCAGTTACGAAAAGTGTACTTCCTGTTACAGTTGAGGAGAAGAAGCAGATGCTGCAAAAACATCATATTGCGGTTTGGGATGTAATTCAAAGCTGTTTGATTGTTGGCTCAAGTGACAGTTCTATTCGGGATGTGGTTGTCAATGATTTTTCTGAGTTGCTTCAAACGGCAGATATTAAAACGATTTATGCAAATGGGGGAAAGGCATATGAGCTTTATATGAAGTATGCCTATTTGCAGACAAAAAGGGAGATTGAGAAGCTTCCTTCTACTAGTCCAGCAAATGCAAGATATCAAATGGAACAGCTTTGCGAGGAATGGAAGCGCAGGATAAACTTATAAATTTAAAAAAGGATAAAATTTTGATTTTACGGGAAGATAGGACAAGAACTTTTTAGAGTTTTCAAAATTGGGATTGGAGAATGGAGGGAAGATGCTAGAGGACGCCAGATTCGAAAACGGTGGGCAGCCTGCTGTTCCGGTTTCCAAAAAGTAAGAAGTTCTAAGACTTCTGCCTTTTCTTTTTCCCAACCAGACAGACCGGGGCGCAATTCGCCCTCATTTTAGCCGAAATGTAATTAGTGTAAGGAAGAGTTTTACCAGCCATAAGATAGCCGCTTTCCTATTATCCGGGCTAAACACGCCCCTT
>CAJUGZ010000107.1:0-3392 GCA_910585855.1 uncultured Lachnospiraceae bacterium
ATGAGGGCGAATTGCGCCCCGGTCTGTCCGGTTGGATGCACTATCATGCAGAAGTTTAGAACTTCTTACTTTTTGGAAACCGGAACAGCAGTCTGTCTGGGGTTTTCGCATCTGGCGTCCTCTTAGCAAACTAACACCCTCTAGGAAAAAATCCTCACAACCATTTAAAAAGGAGACACACCCCAAAGCGCATCTCCACCTACTATCCAATTATTCTAACTACTCCCACAGACAAGCCTATGGGTTTTTCGCCACGAATTTATAACTATTATACCAACTCAATAATCACTTCCATAGCAGCATCCCCCTTACGAGGTCCAATCTTTACAATCCGAGTATAACCACCATTTCGATCTGCATACTTTGGTGCAATCTCATCAAATAATTTAGCTACCAAATCCACTTCCTTCTTATCCTTCTTTTTATTGGAAGTTACGATCTTATCATCTCCAAATCTCTTTGTCTTAGACTCTGTATAAGGATAAAGCACAGCCAAAATCTGATGTCTTGCATGAAGACGAGAAGGCTTATCCTTTTTAATCTGCTTCTCCACCTCATCAAACACAGTTACTTTCTTTCCGTTTACAACTTCTTTTACTCGCTTCCCATTTTCATCTTTTTTTGCTACCTTAGCCTTAACAGTAACTGTTTCATAATTATCTCTTTCCTTTACAGCCAAAGCAATCAGATGCTCTACCTGAGAACGTACTTCCTTTGCCCGAGCTTCTGTAGTAACAATTCTGCCATTTACAATCAAAGCAGTTGTCAAATTTCTTAACATTGCTTTTCTCTGACTAGAAGTCCTTCCGAGTTTTCTATAACCTGCCATTTTATTTCTCCTCCATTTGTGGAACATAGAATCACGCTCTTACGGACTTATTGATTCTATGCGACTCTCCATAAATTATGCATGGGAACGCATCCCTCATGCCGCATCATCTCTGCCAAAAACAACTTCTTTCCGACAGTTATTCATCGCTAGGATTTAACTGCAGTCCCAGCTCTTTTAGCTTTGCAAGTACTTCTTCCAAAGACTTGCGCCCTAAGTTACGAACCTTCATCATATCATCAGAAGTTCTGTTGCACAGTTCCTCCACAGTATTGATTCCAGCTCTCTTTAGACAATTATAAGAACGAACCGACAATTCCAGTTCATCAATATTCATTTCCAAAACCTTTTCTTTCTCATTATCCTCTTTTGTAACCATAACTTCTGCAGTTTTCGCATTTTCTGAAAGATCGATAAAGAGATTCAAATGCTCGCTTAACACCTTTGCAGCTAAACTAACAGCTTCATCTGGAACCAGCGTCCCATTTGTAAATACATCCAAGGTCAGCTTATCATAATCGGTAATCTGTCCTACACGAGTATTTTGTACCAGTAGATTTACCCGTTCTACTGGAGTATAAATTGAATCAACTGCAATTACGCCAATCGGCAGATCTTCGTTTTTATTTTTATCTGCACTGACATAACCTCTGCCCTTTGTAATCGTCAATTCCATATAAAGTTTACTGTCTGTACCGCCATTTAAAGTAGCAATCGGAAGTTCTGGATTTAGAATTTCAATATCCTGATCCGCCTGAATATCACCGGCTCTTACAATCCCTTCCCCTTCAAATTCGATATAAGCAGTTTTCGTTTCGTTTGTTTCGCTGTTATTCTTAATTGCAAGGCTCTTAATGTTCATAATGATTTCAGTTACATCTTCCTTTACACCGGGAACAGAACTGAATTCATGCAGCACACCGTCAATCTTTACCTGACTTACGGCAGCACCCGGTAAGGAAGAAAGCATAATCCTTCTCAATGAATTACCAAGAGTTGTTCCATATCCTCTTTCGAGTGGCTCCACAACAAATCTTCCGTATTTCTTGTCTTCTGAGATTTCAGCAATCTCAATTTTTGGTTTTTCAAAATCGAACACTATAAAGCCCCTCCTTTTGGGTTATCGGATTACTTAGAATATAATTCGACAATAAGCATTTCGTTTACAGGAACATCAATATTTTCCCTGATTGGCAGTGCCTTTACGGTTCCTTTTAAGTTTTCCTGATCTACATCTAACCACTCTGGAACTAATCTAGAAGCCGTTACTTCAAGAATATCCTTATATCTCTGAGAAGATTTGCTCTTTTCTCTAATTTCAATTTCATCACCTGCTTTGATCAAGTAGGAAGGAATATTAACCCGCTTGCCATTTACCAATACATGTTTATGGTCAACAATCTGTCTTGCTTCCTTTCTTGTTCTTGCAAGTCCCATACGGAATATTACATTGTCTAATCTTCTCTCTAATAAAATCATCAGATTATCACCTGTCATTCCGTTTTGCTGTTCTGCCTTTACATAATAGTTATGGAACGGCTTTTCAAGAACACCATAGATAAACTTTGCCTTCTGCTTTTCCCGAAGCTGAAGACCATACTCTGTCAATTTCTTATTTGCTCTTTTTAATTCTCTTTTTGACTTTTTATTAATTCCCAAATAAATTGGATCTAATCCAAGTGATCTGCATCTTTTTAATACTGGAACTCTATTAACAGCCACGAACCTATACCTCCTATCAATTAAACTCTTCTGCGTTTTGGCGGACGACATCCGTTATGCGGAACTGGAGTCACATCTCTGATACTGGTAACTTCCAAGCCACATGCAGAAAGTGCACGAATTGCTGCCTCTCTTCCAGAACCCGGTCCTTTTACCATTACATCAACTGTCTTTAAACCATGTACTAAAGCTGCTTTTGTAGCAGTTTCAGCCGCCATCTGAGCTGCATAAGGAGTAGATTTCCTTGAACCTCTAAAACCAAGACCACCGGCACTTGCCCAAGATAATGCATTTCCTTCTACATCTGTAATTGTTACGATTGTATTATTAAAGGATGACTGAATATGTGCCTGTCCACGTTCAACGTTTTTCTTCACACGCTTTTTTGTCACTTTTTTCCCTGACGCTTGCTTTGCCATTTAAACTAACCTTCCTTATCTATCTATTATTTCTTCTTATTTGCAACAGTTTTCTTCGGTCCTTTCCGAGTCCGGGCATTGGTCTTTGTCTTCTGCCCACGTACAGGAAGACCTTTTCTATGACGAATTCCTCTATAACATCCGATTTCCTGCAATCTCTTAATATTCATAGCGATTTCTCTTCTTAAATCACCTTCTACTACCTGAGATTCATCAATAATCGTACTGATTCTCTTTACCTCATCATCTGTTAAATCCTTAACACGAGTATCTGGATTTACCTTTGCCTCAGCAAGGATACGGTTCGAGCTTACTCTGCCGATACCATAAATATAAGTTAATCCGATCTCCACACGTTTTTCTCTTGGTAAGTCAACACCTGAAATACGAGCCATGTGTGTTTTGCACCTCCGTTTTTCTTA
>CAJUGZ010000107.1:3492-12768 GCA_910585855.1 uncultured Lachnospiraceae bacterium
GTAAGTCAACACCTGAAATACGAGCCATGTGTGTTTTGCACCTCCGTTTTTCTTAGATAAAAATCATTTTTATTTTCAAAATTTTGATAAGCTCCAAGCAGCCATACAGCCCAGCCGTTTTCTGCTGTCGAAATGTTGTGTACAGCCTTCTCTTTCTTATCTCTGTGGAAGAACACTTCATTCTTGCCGCAGCACACAGCAGGAACATGGTATGTAGATGTCCCTTCTGTATTTTTATTATTATATATCATAGCAATCAACACCCAAGGAGGGCTTTTCTATCAACCTATCCGAGTGGTTCATTGCTGCAGCCGCAATACAAACTTTTGAAAAGAAATTAACCCTGTCTTTGCTTATGCTTCGGGTTTTCACAAATTACACGAATACTTCCTTTTCTTTTAATGATTTTGCATTTTTCACAAATTGGTTTAACTGATGACCGAACTTTCACAGTAAAATCCTCCTTTCAAAAAAGTCTGTCTATTATTATAGCAGTATGTCTGAAAAATAGCAAGCCTTTCCTCTCTAGCTTTTATGCTGAAATTTTTGCTGATTTTTTCCTTAATTTTATGCACTTCCCATAATTTACTATTTATCTCTCCAGATAATTCTTCCCTTTGATAAATCATATGGAGATAACTCAATCGTTACTTTATCCCCCGGCAGAATACGGATATAGTTCATACGAAGTTTTCCGCTAATATGAGCAAGTACCTGATGACCGTTTTCTAACTCTACCTGAAACATTGCATTGGGCAGTTTTTCAATTACAGTCCCTTCAATTTCAATTACATCTGATTTTGACATAACATTTTCCTCCTGTTTGCCAATGGAATTTTTTCTTCCACTTTCATTCTATGCAACAACCACTTTTCTAAGAATCTGTGGACTTTTGATATTTTTGTATCACTTTTTTGATTGCTTCATTCTGTCCCGTCTGGCTCTTTTTTATTTGAGAGAACGATATCTCTTTTTGATATATCGGCTGAATATGCTTTTTTCTTTTACATTTTGGTCGTTCGATTGGACGATTTTTTCCGTCTGCCAAATATACCATCTCTTTCTCTTCCCGAACAATCATATAAATTTTGCCTTTATCATGCCCGGCAAGAGATTTTGCTAGATTTCCTTCCTGATACTGTTCCATCTTTTTCCTTTCTATTTTAAAAACCGTCTTTTTCTAATTTTTCTAATTTTCTAAATTGACAGAATTTCTGGTTCTCCCTTTGTAATTAAAACGGTATTTTCATAATGAGCGGACAATTTCCTATCCAATGTTACTACTGTCCAGTCATCATCCAGCCAAACGACTTTCCAAGTTCCCTGATTGATCATCGGTTCGATTGCAAGAGTCATCCCTGCCTGAAGCTGGATTCCTCTTCTTTTTTTAGAAAAATTCGGAATCTCTGGATCTTCATGAAGGTTTTTTCCGATTCCATGCCCCACCAGATCCCGTACTACTCCATAGCCAAAGCTTTCTGCATAGCGACCGACTGCACGAGAAATATCATTTAAGTGATACCCTTCTTTCGCAAATTTTATACCCTCAAAAAAAGATTGTTTGGTTACTTCAATCAACTTTTTTGCCTCTGGGGATACCTCCCCCACTGTATGTGTACGTGCTGCATCCGAATGATAGCCTTTATAAATCACACCGGCATCTAGGCTTACAATATCTCCTTCCTTTAGAATTCTCTTTTTATCGGGAATTCCATGGACAACTTCTTCATTCACTGAAACACAGATAGAAGCAGGATATCCATGATAATTTTTAAAAGAAGGAATACAGCCATAACTATGAATAATTTCTTCTCCTATCTGATCGATATCCCAAGTAGACATCCCCGGTTTCAATGCTTTTGCCAGTTCTTCATGAGTTTTTGCCAGAATCTTTCCGGCTTCTCTCATAAGTCCGATTTCTCTTTCTGATTTAATCGTAACCGACATAAACTACTCTCCTAAAATTTTTACAATAGACAAAAATACCTCTTCCATATCCTGTGTACCGTCTACAGACTTTAAAATTCCCTTTTTCGTATAATATTCAATTAAAGGCTGTGTCTGTTCATGATATACACCCAAACGTTTTTTTACGGTTTCTGGCTGATCATCTTCTCTTAATACCAGTTCACTCTGGCACTTATCACAAATTCCTTCCTTTGAAGGAGCTGCAAATTGAACATGATATGTTGCCCCGCAGGATAAGCAGGCACGACGTCCACCCATACGATTGACAATATTTTCATCCGGCACATCTACATTAATTGCAAAATCAATCGCATCCTCTAATTTTGCCAATTCCTTATCCAGTACCTCTGCCTGCGGAATCGTTCTTGGAAATCCATCCAATACATAACCGTTTTCACAGTCCTTTTGTGCCACCCGATCCAATAAAATCTTTACTGTCAATTCATCTGGAACTAAAAGCCCCTGATCCATATATTGTTTTGCTTCTTTTCCTAATTCTGTTCCGTTTTTAATATTTGCCCGAAAAATATCCCCTGTAGAAATATGAGGAATCTGCCATTTTTCTGCAATTCTTTTTGCCTGAGTACCTTTTCCGGCCCCCGGAGCACCTAACATAATAATCTTCATAATTTGCCCTAGCCTCTCTTTTCTTAATAATCGAACAGGAAAGATTTTCGCCCTGCCCATGTACATTCAAAAAGACAGACGAGTATTTCCCGCCTGCCTCCAACTTCTTAGCTATTTAAAAATCCTTTATAACTGCGTACCAACATCTGTGATTCTACCTGCTTTAATGTTTCAAGAATAACACCTACAATAATAATAATCGAAGTCCCTCCAAAAGAAACATTTGCTTTAAATACACCAGATACAATAATAGGAATAACAGCTACCACAATTAATCCTGCTGCACCGATAAAAATAATATAATTTAAAATAGTTGTCAAATAATCGGTTGTTGGCTTCCCCGGACGAATACCCGGAATTAAACCACCCTGCTTTTTAATATTATCGGAAACTTCGATTGGATTAAATGTAATGGATGTATAGAAGTAAGCGAAGAATATTACTAATACGATATACACTAAAAGTCCAATAGAATAAAGCGGTTCTTCTGGATTACACCAGTTTGACTGGCTCATTCCTTTTAAAATCTTTCCCCATACCGTTGTAGCATCCACTGTAAAAAAACTGCTGATTACTACTGGAACCGACAGGATGGAACTTGCAAAGATAACCGGAATGACTCCTGCCGTATTTACCTTTAACGGAATATGAGAAGACTGACCTCCAACCATCTTTCTACCCTGCATCTTTTTGGAATACTGAACAGGAATCCTTCTCTCACCGCCCTGCAGCAACACGACCATTGCAATAACTGCAATAATTACAATTAAAATAATAAGAGCTGCCAAAGCTGCCTTTGCCACGCTTTTATTCATCATAAATGTTTCATACAATGTTACAAAATCACTTGGAATACGGGCAACAATGTTAAAAAGCAAAATCATAGAAATTCCGTTTCCGATTCCGTTATCTGTGATTCTTTCACCAGCCCACATTAAAAATGCGGAACCCGCTGTCATTGTAAGAACTACAACCAAAACACTTCCAAAATTAAACGTATATAAAAGCCCTTGTGATCCAAATCCGATTGTCATTGCCGTACCTTCTAACAATGCCAAACCAACCGTCACATAACGGGTAATTGCTGTAATCTTTTTCCGTCCTTCTTCTCCGTCTTTTTGCAGCTCTTCCAGCTTTGGAATCGCAATCGTTAAAAGCTGCATAATAATAGAAGAAGTAATATACGGGTTAATTCCCAATGCAAATATCGCCATATTAGAAAAGGAACCGCCGGTGAATGCGTCCAGAAAACTGAACTCATCACCAAGCTGATTCGCAAAATAATTTGAAATATAGGTTGTATTAACTCCCGGAATTGGAATTTGACTGCCAATTCTCACAACTACCAGCATAAAAAATGTGTATAACAGTTTTGTTCTGATATCTTTTATTTTTAATGCGTCACGGAGTGTTTTAAACATTAGATCACCTCACAGGTTCCACCAACAGCTTCAATCTTTTCCTTAGCAGATGCACTAAATGCATTTGCCTTTACGTTCAGCTTCTTTGTCAGCTTTCCGTTGCCAAGTATCTTTACGCCATCCTTTGGATTTTTTACAATACCTGTTTGGATCAATGTTTCTACAGTTACTTCTGTGTCATCTTGAAAAACTCTCTCTAATACATCCAGATTAATTCCAACAATTTCCTTGGAATTTCTGCATGTGAAGCCTCTCTTTGGCAATCTTCTATATAAAGGCATCTGACCGCCTTCAAAACCGGGTCTTGGTGCGCCGGAACGAGCTTTTTGTCCTTTATGTCCTTTACCGGCTGTTTTGCCGTTTCCAGAACCATGTCCTCGGCCTCTTCTGAAATTATCATTGTGCTTTGCGCCGTCTGCCGGACGTAAATTTGATAAATCCATTTTTATACGCCTCCTTCTTAAAATATCTAAACTTCCTCAACCTTTACTAAATGTTTTACTGCTTGAATCATCCCACGAACCGATGGATTGTCAGGCTTTTCTACTGTCTTATGAAGTTTTCTTAAACCCAATGCTTTTACGGTTGCTCTATGCTTTGGAATCGCACCAATAGGGGATTTTACCAATGTAATCTTTAATTTCTCTGCCATGTTTTTTATCCTCCCAATCAGCCTAAGATTTCTTCTACAGATTTTCCACGAAGTCTTGCTACTTGTTCTGGTGTCTTTAATTCAGACAGACCCTTAATTGTTGCCAATACTACATTCTGCTTATTATTGGAACCTAAACATTTGGTACGGATATTTTTAATCCCTGCCAGTTCCAATACAGAACGTGCCGGACCACCCGCAATAATACCTGTACCTTCTGGAGCTCTCTTTAATAATACGGAAGCACTTCCGAATTTTCCAATTAGGTCATGCGGAATCGAACCTTTTTCATCGACAGGAAGCTCAATCAGCTTTTTCATTGCATCTTCTTTTCCTTTGCGAATTGCTTCTGGAATTTCTGTTGCTTTTCCAAGTCCTGCACCGATATGCCCATTGCCGTCACCGACCACAACTAAAGCTGCGAAACGGAAGTTACGACCACCCTTAACAACCTTAGTTACACGCTTGATTGATACTACTTTTTCAGTTAATTCTAATAAATTCGCATCAATGATTGTACGTTTCATGTGTCTTCTCCTCCCTGATTAAAATTGCAGTCCAGCTTCACGAGCTGCATCTGCTAATGCTTGGATCTTACCCTGATAGATAAACCCGCCTCTATCAAATACGACTTCTGTAATACCCTTTTCCAATGCTTTTTTTGCAATCGCAGTTCCAACTGCCTTTGCTGCTGCCATATCATTAGTATGCTCTAAAGAAGCCTTTACATCCTTTTCTAGAGTAGAAGCAGCTACAAGAGTATTTCCTACTGTATCATCGATAATTTGTGCATACATATGGCTATTGCTTCTGAATACAGCCAAACGTGGTCTTTTTGCAGTACCTGCAAAACGATTACGTATTCTTTTGTGCTTTTTTTCACGAACTTTTGTTCTAGATACTTTACTAACCATCTCTGTCTCTCCTCCTATCTATTATTTCTTACCGGTCTTACCAACTTTACGCCGGATTGTTTCATCTGCATACTTAATACCCTTGCCCTTATATGGTTCTGGCTTTCTTAACTCTCTTAATTCAGCCGCAAACTGACCGACTTGTTCTTTATTAATTCCTTTTACAATAATCTTATTCTGACCTTCTACTTCCGTTGTAATCCCTTCTGGATCTTCCATTTCAACCGGATGAGAGAAACCAAGAGAAAATACCAGCTTTTTGCCTTGTTTCTGTACTCTGTAACCGACACCGTTTACTTCCAATACCTTCTGGAATCCTGCTGTTACACCAACTACCATATTGTTAATTAAAGTTCTGGTCAATCCATGTAAAGACTTCATCTTCTTTAAATCATTTGGTCTGGAAACAACAATAGTATCTCCGTCTTTTTTAATTTCCATTTCCGCAGGCAGTACTCGTTCTAGAGTTCCCTTTGGTCCTTTTACAGTCACTTTATTATTTTCTGCCACTTCTACAGTTACACCTGCTGGAATGGCGATAGGCATTCTTCCTATACGTGACATGCCGCTACCTCCTAAATCGTTTCTTCGAAAAAGTTTCTGCTTTTTCGGGAATATTTTCTAGTTATCAATCATCTATCTTAAGCTACAATCAGCGTAATCTGCAGTTTCCTTTACTGCTGTACTTTCTTTTACCATACAAATGCAAGTACTTCACCGCCAACGTTTAACTTGCGTGCTTCTCTATCTGTAATAATACCTTGGTTTGTAGAAATAATTGCAATTCCCAAACCGCCAAGCACCTTTGGCAATTCATCTTTGCCTGCATAAACACGAAGACCCGGCTTGGAAATTCTCTTAATTCCTGTAATTACTTTTTCATTTTTATCCTTACCATATTTCAATGTGATGCGAATTGTCTTAAAATTGCCGTCCTCTACTACTTCAAATTTTTTAATATACCCCTCATTAAAAAGAATATTGGCAATCGCCAGTTTCATCTTGGAAGAAGGTACATCTACTGTATCATGTTTTGCAGTATTTGCATTACGAATTCTTGTAAGCATATCTGCAATCGGATCATTCATTGTCATTTTTTATTGCCTCCTTATTTGCAATCTTTGTGAGCAGTTTTCCTCTTTGTGGGCATTTCAGAAGTTTGGCTTACGCCAAACCTCCTTTGAACCACTTACAACCTAACCGGCTGTGTCATTCATTTTTCTGAACTTACACACAAGTTCCTTATCCTTCCAAATGGACTACTCGGCTTACCAACTTGCCTTTCTCACTCCCGGAATTTCACCTCTATATGCTAACTCACGGAAACAAATTCTGCAGATTCCGTATTTTCTTAAATAAGCATGTGGGCGACCACAAATTCTGCAGCGTGTATATTCTCTTGTAGAGAACTTCTGCGGACGCTGCTGTTTTACCTTCATTGAAGTCTTAGCCATGAAATTTTCCTCCTAATTATTTCTGAAACGGCATATTAAACAATGCCAAAAGTTCACGAGCTTCTTCATCTGTCTTTGCTGTTGTAACGAAGATAATATCCATACCTCTTACTTTATCTACCTTGTCAAACTCAATTTCAGGGAAAATAATCTGCTCCTTGATACCAAGTGCATAATTTCCTCTACCGTCAAATGAATTGGCACTGACTCCTCGAAAGTCACGTACACGAGGCAGAGCTAAATTTACCAGACGATCTAAGAATTCATACATCTTTTCTCCTCTTAAAGTAACCTTGCATCCAATCGGCATTCCCTGACGAATCTTAAAGTTTGCAATCGAATTTTTTGCTTTTGTAATTACTGCCTTTTGACCAGCAATAATTTCCAAATCTTTCATAGCAGATTCCAAAATTTTTGCATTTTCTTTTGCTTCGCCTACACCCATATTGATTACAATTTTATCTAACTTCGGAACTTGCAGTGTGTTTTTATATCCAAACTTTTTTACCATACCAGCAACTACTTCATTGCTGTACATTTCCTTATATCTACTCAACGTCTTTGGCCTCCTCTCTTCGATTAATCGATCACTTCGCCAGTTGATTTTGCAACACGAACTTTTTTATCGCCTTGCTTCGTAAACCCGATTCTTGTAGGTTTTCCGTTTTTATCTACATACATCAGATTGGATAAATCAATTGGTGCTTCTTTATGAATGATTCCGCCATTCTGGTTTGCTGCACTTGGTTTGGTATGCTTTGTCATCATATTAACACCCTCTACCACAGCAGTATTATTTTTTTTATTTACAAGAAGAATTTTGCCTTCTTTATTTTTGTCTTTTCCTGTGATTACCTTTACAAGGTCGCCCTTTTTCAATTTCATTGACACAGTTGCCACCTCCCTATAATACTTCTGATGCCAAGGAAACAATCTTCATAAACTGTTTCTCTCTTAGCTCTCTTGCTACTGGTCCAAAGATACGTGTTCCTCTCGGATTTTTATCATCCTTAATAATCACAGCAGCGTTTTCATCGAATCTAATATATGAACCGTCTTTTCGACGAGTGCGGTTTACAGTACGTACCACTACGGCCTTTACGACATCACCTTTTTTAACAACTCCACCTGGTGTTGCATCTTTTACACTGGCAACAATCACATCACCGATTGCGGCATATCTTCTGGTTGATCCGCCTATCACACGGATACAAAGCAATTCTTTCGCACCTGTATTATCGGCAACCTTCAGTCTGGTTTCCTGTTGAATCATGCCAATAAACCTCCTTTAATTTATTTTACGGCAATCCAATTATCTCGCCTTTTCCATTATTTCTACCAATCTCCATCTCTTATCTTTTGACAATGGTCTGGTTTCCATTACTTTTACTTTATCGCCGATGTTACATTCGTTTTTTTCGTCATGAGCCTTTAACTTATAGGTTCTTTTTACGATCTTTCCATATAAAGGATGCTTTACGTGGTCTTCGATTGCAACAACAACTGTTTTATCCATTTTATTACTAACCACTTTTCCTACACGAGTCTTTCTAAGATTTCTTTCCACAACAAATTCTCCTTCCCAAAGAGTATTATTCGGCTGCATTTGCCTTTTCGGCAATAATAGTCTGAATTCTAGCAATATTTTTTCTTACTTCATTAATTCTGCTTGTATTATCCAACTGATTTGTTGCGTTCTGGAATCTCAAGTTGAAAAGTTCCTTCTTAGCAGCTACTAATTCGTTTTTTAATTCTGCAGCTGATTTTGCCTTTAAATCTTCTACATACTTATTAATTTTCACTGTTATCACCGCCTTCTAATTCCGCACGAGAAACGATTTTACATTTACACGGCAATTTATGCATAGCAAGACGCAACGCCTCTCTTGCTATCTCTTCCTGAACCCCGGAGATTTCGAACATAACACGTCCCGGTTTCACTACTGCTACCCAATACTCCAAAGCTCCCTTACCAGAACCCATACGAGTTTCAGCAGGCTTTGCTGTAACTGGTTTATCCGGGAATATCTTAATCCATACCTTACCGCCACGCTTGATATAACGTGTCATAGCGATACGGGCTGCCTCAATCTGATTCGATTTGATCCAACATGGCTCTAATGCCACAATACCGTATTCACCATAAGTGATCGTGTTACCGCGGGAAGCTTTACCGCTCATAGAACCACGGAACTGTTTACGACGTTTTACTCTTTTAGGCATTAACATTATTTATCGCT
>CAJUGZ010000108.1 GCA_910585855.1 uncultured Lachnospiraceae bacterium
GTGAAAAAAAAGGGGCGTGTTTAGCCCGGATGATAGGAAAGAGGCTGTCTTATGGCTGGCAATATCCTTCCCTTACACCAATTATATTACGGTTGAAATGAGGGCGAATTGCGCCCCGGTCTGTCCGGTTGGGGAAAGGAAAAGGCAGAAGTCTTAGAACTTCTTGCTTTTTGGAAGCCGGAACAGCAGGCTGCCCACCGTTTTCGAATCTGGCGTCCTCTAGCGTCCCATCCTCTACCCAAAAGACTTATCCTGCTTTTGTTAATTCATTAATTAATGAAATAATAATGGAAACAGAGTCTGCTAATTCACTTTTTTCCATTGCATTAATATATTTTGCCCGATTCTGATATACTTTTTTTATAGTTTGGTAAAGGGAACTATCGGTAAGGTTTTCTTCTTCGATTACTTCACTAAAGCCTTGTTTTTGGAAGGACTGCGCATTTAGTATTTGATCTCCCCGGCTGGAGGCTTTGGAGAGTGGAATTAGAATATTAGGTTTTCTTAACGCTAAAATTTCACAGATAGAATTAGCACCCGCACGGGAAATCATAAGATCTGCAGCAGCCAATATATCTTTTAGTTCTGATTTTACATATTCAAATTGTGTATAATTTTTAGTATTCTGCAGAGAGGAATCGATATTGTCTTTTCCGCAGATATGGATGATATGGAATTGGTTTAATAGTTTTGGCAGAATAGAACGAACGGCTTTATTGATAGCAGCCGCACCTTGACTTCCGCCCATAATAAGGATAACCGGCTTTTCTCCAGTTAGGCGGGCAAAGTTTAATCCCATTTTTTTGCTTCCGGTACGCAGTTCACTGCGGATAGGAGAACCTGTCAAAACAGCTTTTTCTTTTGGCAGCATCTTTACGGTTTCGGGAAAGTTGCAGCATATTTTTGATGCAAACGGAAAGGAAAGGCGGTTGGCAAGTCCCGGTGTCATATCCGATTCATGAATAATAACTGGAATATGGCAGCGGCTGGCGGCAAATACAACCGGGACAGAAACAAAACCGCCTTTGGAAAAGACGATATCTGGTTTTAGCTGTTTTAGAATACGTTTCGCTTCAAAACAGCCTTTTAGAACACGAAATGGATCGGAAAGATTTTTAATATCCAGATAACGGCGAAGTTTTCCTGATGAAATGCCATAGTATGGAATCTTTTGCTCTTCGATTAATCCATTTTCGATTCCTTGATAAGAGCCAATATAGGAGATTTGATAGCCTGCTTTTTTTAGAGATGGAAGCAGTGCAATATTTGGAGTAACGTGTCCGGCTGTGCCGCCGCCAGTAAGTACGATTTTTTTCTCTTTCATAATCAATTACCTTTCGAAACAGAAATACAACGTCCATAGAGCTTTTTAAATGGCTTTTCTGAACGTTGCAGTTACTAGTTATTTAATGGTGAATGGATGTTATTGATTTAAATAATCTTTTAATGCTTTGGAAAGCTGATCCGGACAAGAAGTTCCTTTTGAGCCGCATTGGATTCCTTCTAATCGATGAATTGCTTCATTAATATCCATTCCTTCGATTAATTTGGCAACGCCTTGTGTATTTCCGGCGCAGCCGCCTACAAATTCAACAGCGGTTAAAGTATTGTTTTCTGTTACAGAAAAACGAATTTCTCTTGCACAAGTGCCTTTGGTTTTATAATTCATTGTAGTACACTCCTTTTCTTTTTGTATAGACATAAAAATGTCATTCTTATTATTTTGCTTATTCTATCTCTAAGATATGAGGTTTGTCAAGAAAAAATGATTGAAATTGATAGAGTGATTTTGTATAATGTTATTGTAATTTGTTTATTTATAGTCATAAATATAAGCGGATAAGATAAAAAATAAAAAATATAAGGAGAAAAATTATGTTAGGAATTATTGGAGCAATGGAAGAGGAAGTGGCTAGTTTAAAGGAGAAAATGCAGGTAGAAACGGTCATGCAGTTAGCTTCTATGGAGTTTTGCAAAGGATCTTTGGAAGGGAAGGATGTAGTAGTCGTTCGTTCTGGAATTGGCAAGGTAAATGCAGCGATTTGTACACAGATTTTGGTGGATAAATTTCAGGTAAATGCAATTATCAATACAGGAATTGCCGGATCTTTGAGAAATGAAATTAATATCGGAGATATTGTGCTGTCTTCTGATGCGATGCAGCATGATATGGATGCAACTGGATTTGGATATGCATTTGGCGAGATTCCAAGGATGGAAACTTCTGATTTTGAAGCAGATGAAAAGCTGATTGCGCTGGCACAGGAGTGCTGTAAAAAGGTAAATCCTGAAGTTGGAATTCATATAGGAAGAGTGGTAAGCGGGGATCAGTTTATCTCACACAGACATGATAAGGAATGGATTACAAAGCGTTTTGGAGGATGTTGTACAGAGATGGAGGGAGCAGCGATTGCGCAGGCTGCTTATTTAAATCAGGTTCCTTTTTTGATTGTCAGGGCAATATCGGACAAGGCGGATAATAGTGCAAAGATGGATTATGCAGAGTTCGAAAAACAGGCTATTATTCATTCTGTAAATCTTATAGTTGAAATGGTTCAGAATTTAGCTTCTTAAAGCACGAAATATAGAAAGTTTTGTCAATTAAATATTTCCATTCTCAACTTTTCAAAATGCAAAAACATGTGTATAATGCAAAGCGTACCAGAAGATTTGTCTTTGACAGATGATGGATGCAGTGACCGGTAACTGCATAAGGACTTGGATAGACATCAGTGAAATTGTCAAAGATGCACCTGCATTTTGTCAGAAGAGAGAAAGGGGATATTTATTATGTTGGAACGTGCAATTAGCGGATATTGGATTTTATATGTAATGATGGGAATTTGTGCAGTAGGAGTGATAAGCCGGCTTTGGCTTGCCGGAATTTATGCCGGACTTTTAAAAGACGTACAATATACAAAAGAGCCAAAGAAAAAGTTAATCAAACAAATGAAAGAAAAATACGAAACCTGCTACCGATTAAGCAAAGGAATCAGCAATGTGGAAGCATTCCTTGTAAGAAACCTTTATGGACACCGTTTTATGGGAATGACATTGGGAGGAATTCAGAAGATATCGGGGCAGGCTTTTTTCTTATGTCTGCTGATTGGGGGACTATCAGCAAGTTATACTTATGCATATGGTATGCCGCTGGAATTAACAGGGATTTACAGTGCTTGTGCTGTTGGAATGGCAACACTGTTGGTATACATAAATTGTGTCTTTGATGTGCGGGGGAAGCAGGTTGTGTTAGAAGCAGGAATTGTGGATTATCTTCAGAATTATTATGCTGCTGTATTAGACAGAAAAGAAGCCAGAATGGAAAGCAGAGTAGAAGCAGAAGAATCTTTGGAAGAGGAAACAGCGGAAAGAGAAAGCAAAGAGCTGTATCAGTCGGAGAAAAATGAGGAGCAGGAAGCAGAGGGAAGACAGCCAGCCTTAGAAAGTGCAACTTTGCGAAAAAAGGAGGGGCGGCAGGCGGAAAAACTGGCGTCTATGTTCCGCAAGAAAGAACGGCATAAACAACAAGAGAATACATTTGCAAAAGAACAGGCAGAACAGCTTTTGCTTGAACTGAGAAAAAATCCACGGAGAGGGAGAGAAAGCCAGCAGGAGGAAGAAAATGAGCTTGAAAACCTTAGAAATTCTTTAAATCAGATTGCCGCTGATTTAGAAAAAGGGCGAAATGGGGAGAGCAGGCAGCTTGCGGAGGAAGAAATGCGGATTGTAGAGGAGATTCTTGGAGAATTTTTGGCATAAAGAGAAGTTTTGCAAGAATAAGTCTTGCTATTCTTACAAATAATGGATATAATAATATTAGTTCAAAAAAATGTCAAGGAGTGTAGATTATGGCTAAAGTAACGTTTGATTATTCCAAAGCTGCAAATGTAATTGCACCGCATGAGATGGAGAGCATGGCAAAGATTGCTGAGGCAGCAAAGGAAACTTTATTGAGTAAGAGTGGTGCTGGAAATGATTTTTTAGGCTGGATTGATCTTCCAGTCAACTATGACAAAGAAGAATTTGCAAGAATTAAAAAAGCAGCAGCAAAGATTCAGTCAGATTCCGATGTGCTGTTGGTAATCGGTATTGGCGGCTCTTATTTGGGCGCTCGTGCAGCAAATGAGTTTTTGGGACATAGTTTTTATAATAGTGTATCAAAGGATGTGCGGAAAGCACCGGAAATTTACTATGTGGGAAACAGCATCAGCAGCAATTATATCAGCCATTTGATGGATTGTCTGAGCGGAAAAGATTTTTCGGTTAATATTATTTCAAAATCTGGTACAACGACTGAGCCTGCGATTGCATTTCGGGTATTTAAAAAGATGCTGGAAGAGAAGTATGGCAAGGAAGAGGCAGCAAAGAGAATTTATGCTACAACAGATAAGGCAAGAGGTGCTTTGAAGAATTTGGCAACAGAGGAAGGATATGAAACTTTTGTTGTTCCAGATGATGTAGGAGGTCGATTCTCTGTATTGACAGCAGTTGGTTTGCTTCCAATTGCAGTAAGCGGAGCAGATATTGATCAGCTGATGGCAGGAGCAGCTTCTGGAAGACAGAAAGCATTGGAAAATAAGTTCGAAGAGAATGATGCAATGAAATATGCCGCAGTTCGAAATATCCTTCATAGAAAAGGAAAGATGGTAGAAGTAGTGGCAAACTATGAGCCATCTATGCATTATGTTTCTGAGTGGTGGAAGCAGCTTTACGGAGAGAGTGAAGGAAAAGATCAGAAAGGTATCTTCCCGGCGGCAGTAGATTTAACAACTGATTTACATTCAATGGGGCAGTTTATTCAGGATGGTTCTCGAATTATGTTTGAAACTGTGATGAATATTGAAAAATCAAATTGTGAGGTATTGCTGGAAGAAGAGCCGGTGGATTTGGACGGATTGAACTATTTGGCAGGCAAGAGCGTAGATTATATCAATAAATGTGCTATGAATGGTACAATTTTAGCTCATACCGATGGACAAGTTCCAAATCTTTTAGTTAATATTCCAGAACAAAATGCGTTCTATCTGGGTGAATTATTCTACTTCTTTGAATTTGCATGCGGAATCAGTGGTTACATATCGGGAGTAAATCCATTTAATCAGCCAGGTGTAGAAAGCTATAAGAAGAATATGTTTGCACTTCTTGGAAAACCGGGATATGAGGCACAAAGAGAAGAATTGCTGAAGAGATTATAAAAATAACAGATTCGGTTTTTGATAGTTTTATTTAAAAGGCTGCTGTATAGAGGATATATTTGATTTTCTTTATACAGCAGCTTTTTTATATATAAGGGGGATGCTGAACTCGAAAGGAAGGTCTATTCTGGGCTCGCTCTCGCTTAGCATTTCCTCGTAGCGGACACATAAGGCACGAAAAGACCGTGCCTAAGTGCCGACGGGAAATGATGACCCTGCATAGCACTCCTTTCCGCTTTTGGCGTCCTCTTCAAGAAAAAATTCCTGTTACAGAAAATTTTTAAATTTCATCTAGGAAAGAGAGTGGATCGTCATTGGTGTTGTGTATAAAGTGCATTAACATATAGGCACACATAATAGCGACATTTTCTTCTTTTAAGATTCGTTTGCATTCTTCTCGGTCGGCTAGTATGATTTGAATATCTTCAGAATCTTCCTGATGGGTGTTAGAAGGAGTACCAGAGCAATAGCCGTATACTGTACCACAGGATTCGTCTGTCATGCCTACTGTAGTAAAGAATGGTTTGGAATAGGTGGAATCTACTTTTTTTGGAGTGAAGAAAAGTCCTGTTTCTTCGTAAATTTCTCGGATTCCTGCTTCAAACATATCTTCATCGTCTTCTACTAATCCAGCAGGAAACTCATAGATATAATCATTGATAGGATAGCGAAATTGACGGATTAGGACAATCTTGTCTTTTTGTTCTCCATAGACGGCATAGATAATAACGCCGTCTGAATGTTGGTTATGGGATACTGCTTTTAAGTCGTTCATATTAGAAACACGAGAAGCAACGAAATAGGGTGCTACTTTTCCGTTCCTGCGTTCTGCCTGAAATTCATAGAGGTTTAGAAAACGGTTGTTGGTCTGTTTGGTTATATTTTTTACTCTGTTCATTTTTTGCCTTCTTTCTTTAAATAAAATATTAGAATTGTTTATCTAGTGCATCAAGGATATCTTTTTCTGAAAGAGGTTTCGAAAAAAAATACCCTTGTACATAATCGATTTTTAGCCGCAGCATTTCTTGAAGCTGCTCTTGTGTTTCGATTCCTTCTGCTACAACTTTTAGTCCAAGCTGAAGCATAACGGAAAGAAATAGATGGATTGCAGCAGTAGTTTCTGTATTTTCAAAATAGTCCCATACCATTCGTTTGTCAAGCTTTATCATTTGAATAGGAAGTTTGCCGATGCAATCGAATGTGTAGTATCCTTTTGTATAGTCGTCTAAAGAAAAGGTTACGCCTAGTTTATGCAGCTTTTCCATATTAGGAAGCAGTGTTTTTGCAGAGTGGATGGCAGCTATTTCTTTGATTTTCAAATTAATCATAGAATATGGAACTTCATAGAGATCCATGATACGCTGTAGATCTTCAGCTAGAGATTCTTTCATACATTGAATAGCGGAAAGGTGGATTTCAATATATTCGATTTCTCTTGCAATCAGATCATTTTTATGGATAAAGGAGCAAACCTGTTCAAAAACATTTTCCCCTAGTTCTAAAATCATTTCGTTTTGATCGGTAATTGGAAGCAGAAAGTCAGGGGAGATATAGTGACCTTTGGTATTGGGAACACTAATCAGTGCTTCAGCACAGGTATATCGATTTTTTTCCGTAGAGTAGATTGGTTGGTAAAAGACCTCTAATGTGTGTTGATCTAAGGCGGTACGCAGTGCTTTTATGGTTTTTTCTACAGTAAATTTTTGTTCTAGTGTATTGGAATCGATACAGTTTAACGTATAATTTCCCATTTGGTATTTTTCTGTGATAAAACCACGGATTAGATCATAGGAATTACCAATGGACGAGAGTACCTGAGAGTCTGGTATATAGCAGATACTGATGGATAGTTCGATAGTAAGGGAAGGAATTTGCCATGGCGTAGTAAAACGCTGTCGAATAGCAGCAAGTGCCTTGTTCATCTCTTCTTTTTGTTCAAATACAACAGAAAAATTGCTTTCAGTACTGCGAAAAACACGAGCTCCTTTTTGTTCTGATAAAAATATAACGATTTTATGAAGCAGGAGTTTGTAGTTTTGGTAGCCAAAGGTTTCTAAAATATAGCGGTAGTGTTCAATTGTTATCGTGATAACAGAATAAGTAGTGCCTCCTTCTTCTAAATAGGGCAGATAAGTGGCAAAGGCGTGAGGATTGAAAGCACCGCTTTCTAGATCTAGGTTTTCATCCGGGTTCTCTAATTTTAGATACATAAATGCAATACAGAGTGACATGGAAAAACCTACCAGCAGCCATCCATTGTGCAAAAATTGGATAAAAGCTGTTCCCATCCAAGAGAAAATAAAAAAAAGGATGGGAAAGCGGCGGTTTTGGTTAATCTGACTGCGAAAGTGCAAAACATAAAACAGACAGATAAGCAGATAGAGGAGTGCAATGACATAGGTGGCATTGACACAGATTCCATAGGTATAGATTTCTCTTTCGGTGATATAAGAGTAAATAGGATTTGTAATATAAATCCATGTACCTGTCAATAGAGGGAATAAATATAGGATAAAAAGCTGCAGTAATTTTTCCTGTCTATGGTAGATTTCAATTAGAGTGTAGACTAACATAGCATAGGATACACTAATAATGGTAAAAAGATAAAATTTACAAATAAAGTGAGTAAGAAGCAAAGGAATTTTACTTTGATTTTGTATAGCAAAAACAGAAGCAATATCCATAATAATACAAAAAAATACACTTAATAATAAAACAGAAAATGCCACTTCATTTGTGCGGTGCAGTGTTTTATGACGAAAGAACAGAATAAGAATCATAGTTACTAAAACCAGACCGCAAATCTGAAATGGAATATGGTGGATCATTTGCTTTTTTCCCTCCTATTTGTTAAAAATGATGCAGACTGATTATAACATATTTTTCCAAAAAAGGGAACTACTTCCTTGTTATAAAACAGGATAAACTTTTGATTTTACGAGAAGATGGGATATGGGATAAGAACTTTTTAGAATTTTCAAGCGGAAACTCGCTAACTCGCTGGTGAGGACGCCAGATTCGAAAACGGTGGGCAGCCTGCTCTAAGACTTCTGCCTTTTCTTTGATCCAGCCGTACAGACCGGGGCGCAATTTGTCCTCATTTTAGCCGAAACGGAATAGGTGTAAGGAAGGATGTGAAAAAAATCTTAGATTTTCGAGCAGAAGTCCAAGAACTTCTAACTTTTTTCCAAAGTCACTGCAGGCTGCCCACCGTTTTCGAATCTGGCTGTTTCTTGACCTCGAAACAAGAAAAGAATTGTATCCAAACTTTGCGGAAGACTTGTTCTGTAATAAAATATAACTTCTACCGCTATTCCACCAACAGCAAACCGCCTCTGGCGTCCGGTGAAAGCCAACTCTTTCTAGCAGCATCCTATCTTCACTTTGAAACTATCATGGAAATGGATTGAATTTTTTTGGCATGTAGTGGTGTAAAAATTTATATTTTGTTAATATTTACAATGAAATCTTCATTTGACCTTTTCTCATTTACGTACTAAGATTAAAATTAGAGAGGAAATAGGCAGTCTGACATAGAATTAGAAAGGTGAATCAGCATGCAGTATGAGGTGTTATTCGTTAGCAAAACGGGAAATACGGAAGAGGTGGCAAAAGCGATCTACCGAGGAATTCCAAATAAGAGAAAAGATATTCGGCGTCTGGAACGGAATACGCAGATTGATATAGGGGAAACTTATTTTATCGGGTTTTGGACGAACCGGGGAAGCTGCAGCATTGAGGTATTGGATTATATTTCAGAGCTGCATGGAAAAAATATTGCATTATTTGGAACTTGCGGTATGGGATTTGGGGCAGAATATTATAGAATGATTGAAAATCAGGTAAGAGCTTTGATACCGGATGACAATGTTTATCTGGGTGCTTTTCTCTGTCAGGGAAAAATGCCGATGTATGTGCGGAATAAATATGAAGATTTGTTGAAAAGAGGACAAAATGATGATTTGGCATTGCATATGATTCATAATTTTGATGAAGCATTGCTGCATCCAAATCAGGAGGATTTGCAGAGGGCAGAGTATTTTGCAGCAAATATTGTTGAAAAATTGGAAGCCTGTCAGTGCCAGAGATAAAAAGAGAAATCGCAGGAACAAAAAAAGAAAGGTTGTGTAGAAGGAATGAGAGAGAAACTTGCAAGGTTTATGGTAGGCAGATATGGGCAGGATGAATTTGGACAGTTTTTATTTGCTGTGGCTTTGATTAGTATGCTTTTATCGGTATTATTTGGCGGAAGTGTATGGTATACAATTTCATTGGTGCTGTTAGTTTTTGGGTATTATCGGCTGCTTTCAAAAAATCATGCCAGACGGTATCAGGAAAATTCCAGATATTTGCTGTATTTTAATAAAGCAAAGGCAATGATAAAGAGAAAGGAATATCAGATAAAACAGTACCAGCATTATCATATTTATCGATGTCCTTCTTGCCGGCAGAAAATTCGAATACCAAGAGGAAAGGGAAAGATTCAGATTTCTTGTCCGAAATGTCGCACAGAGTTTATTAAGAAAAGCTGAAAATAGATGGAGGACATATGTTTGGCTATATTACGGTAAATAAAGAAGAACTGAAGTTAAGGGAATTAAAGGAGTATCATACTTATTACTGCGGGCTTTGCAAAGCCTTGAAAAAAGAAGCCGGCATCAGTGCAAGACTGACGTTGAGTTATGATATGACTTTTTTGATTCTTTTGCTGACAGGACTTTATGAACCGGAATCAAAGTATTATCAACAGCGCTGTGCAGTTCATTTTGGGCGGCAGGAAGAGATTTGTGAAAATGAATATTCTTTTTATGCAGCGGATATGAATATTCTTCTTAGCTACTATGATTTGCTGGATGATTGGAAAGACGAAAAGAAAACAAGAAAGCTGGCATTGGCAAAATTATTAGAAAAGCCTTATAAACGGATTGCAAAGGCTTATACCCGGCAGAATCAAGCAGTTTTGCAGTATTTGGAACGTTTAAAAGAGTGTGAAAAGTGCGGAGAAAGAAATCCTGATTTACCGGCAGGGTATACAGGAGAACTTTTGGGGGAAATTTATGTATATAAACAAGATGAATGGAAAAATTCCCTTTATCAGATGGGATATTATATAGGGAAGTTTATTTATCTGATGGATGCATATGAAGATTTGGAAGAGGATAAAAAATCAGGAAATTATAATCCATTTTCTCTTTATTTTGCAGAAAAAAAGATAGGGGAAAAGGAGAGGGAGCAGACTTGTTATCAGATTCTTCGAATGATAATTGCGGAGGCAGCAAGAGAGTTTGAGCGGCTGCCGATTTTAAAAAACAGTGAAATTATCCGAAATATTCTTTATTCAGGGGTTTGGATGAACTATGAACGGATAAGGAAACAGAGAATGAAAGGAATAACAGAAAAATGATAGATCCATACAGGGTACTGGGTGTATCGGAAAGTGCCACAAGTGAGGAAATAAAAAAAGCATATCGGAGGCTGAGCCGCCAGTATCATCCAGATGCAAATATCAATAATCCAAATAAGGATGAGGCTGAGATGAAGTTTAAAGAGGTGCAGCAGGCGTATGAACAGATTATAAAAGAACGGGAATATGGCAGCTCTTATCAGGGACAAAGTTCTGAGTATAGGGGATTTCATGGGTTTGCTCAGGAAAGTCACAGGCAGGAGTCGATTCGGATGCAGGCAGTTCGAAATTATTTAAATTCTGGACATTTTTCTGAGGCGCTTCATGTACTTTCTGAAATAACAGAGGCAGAAAGAGATGGAAACTGGTATTTTTACAGTGCGTTTGCCAATATCAGGGTAGGAAATAATATTCTTGCATTAGATCATGCTAGAAAGGCAGTACAATTAGAACCTGATAATATGCAGTTTCGCAGCTTTCTGTCACAGATTGAATCTGGAGGAAATTGGTATCAGGGTATGGGAGAAGTCTATGGAAATCCGATAGGGCAGGTTGGAAACTGTTGTATGGAGATGATTTGTTTTCATTTTTTTTGTGGGTGTTGCTGTTAATAGATTTATGGATCAAGTGAAATGTACAAGTAGGGGAAAAATTTTCCCCTACTTGATTTGGCTATGAAGCGGAAGATTGGTTTAGATTTCTGTTGGTTTTGGAATTGTCTTGGTGCAGATATTCTGTATCATCACTGTTTTCTTGCTGCGGGAGCAGTTCCTTTGCTTCTTCTAGATGGGATGTAAAATAGGTTGCTCTGTATTTTTGAATGGATTGGTCAAGAGAAAGCATCCTAGCATCCAGCATTTCTACAATGTCGGCACATTCTTTTAAATCGGTGCGGATATGTTCTGGGGCATTTCCCTCAAATTTATAATAGATCTTATGTTCTAAACTTGCCCAAAAGTCCATGGCAATGGTTCGAATCTGAATTTCAACTTTGGTATCTACTGGTCCGTCAGAGAGATAAATTGGAATAGAAACTACCATATGATAGCTTTTATATCCGTTTGGTTTGGGATTGGCAATATAATCTTTTATCTGGATAACATGAACATCTCTTTGGTTGCTGATCATTTCAGCAATGGTATAGATATCCGTAGTAAAAGAACAGATTACTCGAATTCCTGCTATATCATTTAAGTGTTGTACCATATTGTCAAGGGTAACATCATAGTGGTGTCTTTTTAATTTTTTTACGATGCTTTCAGCAGACTTAATTCTGGATTTTACATGTTCAATTGGATTATAATTATGGATATGTAAAAATTCATCGTTTAATATTTCAATTTTTGTATTCATTCTTTTTAATGCAGAATTGTACAAGAATATTAATGTTTGCCATGCATCCACTTCATCGAATCGTTCATTACTTTCCATTCGTTTTATACACATCCTTCCAAGTTATAGTAGACACAGATCTGTTTTTATGCGTCCACTTCTTTATATATGAATTATACTATAAAAGTATGCATATTTCTAATTAAAAAAATATAAAGATTTGTTGTGATGTGAAAAAAAATGATCTATACTATAGTTGCGATGGGTTTTAGAATATGAGGTGGATAGATGAAAACATATGATACATTTAATACTATTGTAAAATCGTTATTTCATGATGTAATGGATTTAGAGGGAAAGGCAATTCTTACCGGAGAATTTCAAAATATTACCAATAATGATATGCACGTAATAGAGGTAATCGGAATGGGAGAGCCAAAAAATATGTCTGGTGTGGCAAAGGAATTGTCTGTTACAGTTGGAACACTTACGATTGCGATAAACAGTCTTGTGAAAAAGGGATATGTAAAACGAAAGCGGAGCGAACAGGATCGAAGGGTGGTTTATATTTCGCTTACAGAACTTGGAGAGCGGGCTTATCTGCACCATGAACAGTTTCATAAGGATATGGTAGCGGCTATGGTAACGGCGATACCTGCGGATGAGATGGAAGTATTGATGAAGGGGCTTCGAAATTTAGAAGAGTTTTTTCGAAATTATCAATAGGAGGACGCCAGATTCGAAAACGGTGGGCAGCCTGTTGTTCCGGTTTCCAAAAAGCAAGAAGTTCTAAGACTTCTGCCTTTTCCTTTCTCC
>CAJUGZ010000109.1 GCA_910585855.1 uncultured Lachnospiraceae bacterium
TCCTTTAGGCGCTATATTAGGTTGTTCCTCTACATCATCAAGTATTATTCAGTACCATTGGGTAAAAAATTGATGTACAATTGATGTACTAACCCTATTTTGATGTACAACAAAAACTCTTTTTAATCCTCAAGAAGTTTCCGTTTTCTCTCAATCATTTCGTCGATTCTTTCTATGAAAGACGCTACATCCTTGACATTTTCGCATCTTTCAATACGTCCGTCAGGGTATACCCTCTTTGACACGCTCCCGGCTCCGCAGGCGACTATGGTCTGTTTCTCCTCCATAATAAGTATATTATAAATCCCCTCTTTCCCCTGTGCAGCATACCCTAGGTTTTCCAAATTTCCTGTCATATTTTTCTGCCGATAAAGATAATACGGCTCAAGCCCTATCCCTTTGGCATATTGTTGTGTCATTTTATTAATCTCTTGATCATTTAAACTAATATAGTCTGCATACTGTTCTCTTTTTTCATTTAAACGAGAAGCCCTTTTTAATGCCAGAGAATGTACAGTAATACTATCCGGCTTTAGCTTTGTAAGTTCTTTCATCGTATACTCCATATCCTCTTTTGTTTCTCCGGGCAGCCCGATAATCACATCCATATTGATATTCTCAAACCCACAGTCCCTTGCCATCCAAAACGCTTCTTTTATCTGTTCCACCGTATGCTGCCGCCCAATCAAATCCAGCGTTTTTTGATTCATTGTCTGAGGATTTACCGAAATACGTTCTACACCATATTTCTTTAATACCATCAATTTTTCCTGTGTAATACTGTCAGGACGTCCTGCTTCTACTGTAAACTCCAAAGCCCCTTTCCAATCAAATGTATCCTTTAATTTCAGCAGCAGCCGCTCCAGTTGCTCCGGTGTTAAAGTAGTTGGTGTCCCGCCCCCAAAATAAACCGAATGAATCGGCTTTTTCCCGATCCACTCCATCTTAGAAACTGCTTCCATCTCCTGAAACAATGCTTCCAAATACTGATCCACCCGCTTTTTCCAACTCTGAATCGGATAAGAAGGAAACGAGCAATACAGACATCGAGTAGGGCAAAAAGGAATCCCGATATAAATACTATATCCGCTCTGATAATCCAAATCTTTCAGCAAATTTCTTTCCCGCTCTGCAACCTCTATACTCAGCCTAATCTTTTCCTCCGTCATCAGATAGGTACTCTTCATAAAATCCGAAATCTCATCTTCTCTTTTCCCCTCTTCCAACATAGCATAAGGAATTTTTGTCGGTCGAATCCCGGTTAGAGTTCCCCAAGGAAGTATCTTTTTTGTTTTATCTGATAAAAGCTGATAAACCCCTTTTTTTAGACAATTTTTAATTTCTTTCCTATCTGTTCTCTGTTCTGGATCGGAAATCTTAACCTCTGTTTTTTCCTCTATCTCCTCTAATCTATTTTTCCAAGTAATAACAAACTCTCCCCCATTTATCCCCTGTTCACCCTCTATTTTAATTACAAAATCCGCTTCTTCATTCACCTGTATAAACATAGTCTGTATCTCCTGCTCAGGATAAAATGCCTTTACAAGAGAATAAATATCATATTCAAACCCCACTAAAAAAGGTTCTAATTTCAACTCAATCATAGCTTCTCTTCTCCAGACCGATCAAATCAATTACTATATTACAAAAAACATCAAAAATAATAAAATATATTATAAATTTTATTAAATGATATTTCTTTTTATTGTTCAACACAGTTTATGCTATGTTTACTACAAATGGATGTAACACACACCCTCTATCCCATTTCATTGGGACTACTTTCTTCATTATCTGATAAGCACCGTTCAAATCGGCATTTATCAGTATTCCATTCTTGCTTTTCAACAACCCTCTCTTGATTCTTCTTGATTTATCATAATTTCCTTTTTCAGGTAATTCATTATCTATGAAACTTGTACCGCTCGTATAGCTTTCTTCCGTCAAAATAACTGCTATACCACATTCGCTTGCTTTGTACTGTATCATTTCAATGAATCTTGCAAAAGGTATCTGAACAAAGTTTTGATTGTTTTTCCTGCCAATATGAGATTCTTGTTTCCTATACACAAGGATTATATTTTTTTTCATGACCAATTGTCGTTTCTCCATAGTGTCCGGGATATACCACCGTTTCTTCCGGCAGACAATAGATTCGTTCCACAATCGACTGCTGCAGCTTTCTGCCGCTTCCAGTAGGAAAATCGGTTCGTCCGACACTCTCTGCAAACAGCGTATCTCCGCTAAGTAAAAATCCCTCTCTGCGAAAATAAAAACAACAGCTTCCCTGTGTATGTCCGGGAGTTGCAATTACTTCGATTTCCTCTCCCAAATAATGCAAAATCTCCTTATCCCGAAAAACTGCATCTGCCATAAAAGAAAATCCATTTCCAAATATTCCAGACAGATTCCACTCCATATTTTCCGCTACTTCTCTTTCCGTTTCAGAGCAGTATACCAAAATCTGATATCTCTTTCGCAGCAAATCCGCTGCCCCCATATGGTCAAAATGTCCATGTGTCAGCAAAATTACTACCGGTTTTAATCCGTTTTTTTCAATCTCTCTTTGTATTCTATCTGCTTCATCAGCCGGATCTACAAGAATTGTTTCTAGAGTTTCTGGATGCGAAATCAAATAACAATTCGTCTGCAAATCCCCTACAACCATCTGTTTTACCAAAAGATTTCCCATCTTTTTTCCTCCTATTATACTATTCTCCATCAGCCGGATGTCCGTTCAATCTCAATTACACTTTCTACATTTCGAAGCTTATCAATTAAATGCCCTAATTCTTCTTTCCCATGAATCTCAAATTCCATACTAATCGTAGCTGTCCCCTGCTTACTGGTTCGACTGTTCACTGCCTTTACATCAATCTGACGTTCTGTAAAAATTTTCGAAATATCAGCCAAAATACCCGTTCGATTATTAGCAAATATCTTAATTCCTGCCTGATACTGTTCACTTTCAGAAAAATCCTGCCACTCTGCTTCTAAAAGCCTTGCCCGATCAATTTCCGGCAAATTAATGACATTGATGCAATCCGTTCGATGAATCGAAACTCCTCGTCCTCTTGTTACAAAACCTACAATTTCATCCCCCGGAACAGGACTGCAGCACCGTGAAAACCGAACAGAAATATCTTCCATTCCTTTTACTACAACACCGCTCTTATTTTTCGCTATACGAGTCTTTGATTCTTTTACTCCTTTATTTTCTGCAATCGCTTCTAAAATCTGCTCATCCGTCAGTTCTTTCTTATGCTTTTTCTCATATTCTTCCTGAAGCCGATTGACTACCTGCCCCTCTTTTAACCCGCCATGTCCAACCGCAGCCAGAATCGAATCCCAATCCCGAAATCCATATTTTTTCATCACTTTTTCAATAAATTCCGGCTTACAGAGTTCACTGATATTAAGTCCTTTTATTTTACAATAGTGTTCGACAGCCTCTTTTCCCTTTATAATATTATCCTCTTTCCGCTCTGTCTTAAACCATTGATTAATCTTATTTTTCGCCTGTGTACTCTTTACAATATTTAACCAATCCCGGCTTGGTCCTTTAGAATTTTGAGAAGTAACAATTTCAATCCGATCTCCATTTTGAAGCACATAGTCAATTGAAACCATCTTTCCATTTACTCTGGCTCCCACCATTTTATTGCCTACGGCACTATGAATACTATAAGCAAAATCAATCGGATTCGAACCAGTCGGCAAATTTTTTACATCTCCGCTCGGTGTAAAACAATAGATACTATCAGAAAATAAATTTAAATCATTTTTTATCAGACTTAAAAACTCCTTATTGTCCGACATTTCCTTCTGCCACTCCAAAATCTGTCTTAACCAGCTTAATTTCTCCTCTTCACTCTTTGCCACATCTTTTCCGGTTACACCCTGCTTATATTTCCAATGCGCCGCAATACCATACTCCGCTGTACGATGCATCTCCTCCGTTCGAATCTGAATCTCAAACGGCTGCCCGTTTGAAGCAATCAAAGTAGTGTGAAGGGACTGATACATATTTTGCTTTGGCATAGCAATATAATCTTTAAACCGATTTGAAATCGGTTTATAAGCTTCATGAATCACCCCAAGCGCCGCATAACAGTCCTTTACGGTTTCCACAATAATCCGTACGGCAAATAAGTCATAAATCTGATCCAAAGTCTTATTTTGATTTACCATCTTTCGGTAAATACTAAAAAAGTGTTTTACCCTTCCATCCACTTTTGCCTGAATCTCTGCTCCCTTCATATATTCCCGCACTTCTTCTACAATCTCATCAACAAAAATTTCCCTTTTTTCCCTAGTCAGTGCAATTTTTTCTGCCAAATCATAATAAGCCTCCGGGTAAAGATATTTCAAAGACAAATCATCTAACTCAATCTTAATTTTAGCAATTCCCAAACGCTGTGCGATCGGCGCATAAATATCCATTGTTTCTCTTGCTTTTTCCTTTTGCTTTTCCGGGCTTTGATACTGAAGTGTCCTTAAATTATGAAGCCGGTCTGCCAATTTAATCAAAATTACCCGAATATCCTTTGCCATAGCAAGAAACATCTTTCTAAGATTTTCCGCCTGCACTTCCATCTTATCCCGTGAATAGGACAACTGCGTCAGCTTTGTAACACCATCCACCAAAAGTGCCACTTCTGCTCCAAATTCTGCCGTTACATCTTCCGTTGTCATAGCAGTATCTTCCACAACATCATGCAAAAGCCCTGCTGCGATTGTTTCTTTATCTAACTCCAACTCCGCTAATATAATTGCCACACAGATTGGATGGATAATATATGGCTCTCCCGATTTCCGAAGCTGCCCCTCATGAGCTTCTTTTGCTACCTGATATGCTTTTTTTACCATTGTAATATCATCCGACGGATGATACCTTCGAATTGCCCGAATCAACTCCTCATAAAGCTCCTCCGGATCAGTAAAATCTGCTGGTTTCGATAACATTTTTTCCTTCGATTGTTCCTGCCTTTTTTCTTCTGCCATATATTCATCCACTCTCTTTCACGTAATTTAATAATGATTATACGTATTCTATCAGAAAAAATCAATATTTTTCTTATCTTATCTTTTTTCTTGGCGATTTTTTATAAATTTTGTATCCATCTGCCCGCCATTCTTATCCAATTTTGCGCCTCCGGTACAATCGTATTCCCCCCATCCATTGACTGTGTTTCTTCATTTGCCAAAGCAATCCCATGTCCGCCCCGTGGATAAATATGCATTTCTATAGGAATCTGACATTTCCTCAACGCCCCGGCAAACAACAGCGTATTCTCTAAAGGCACACTCCCATCCTCATAAGTATGCCAAAGAAACGTCCTTGGCGTATCTTTCGTCACCTGCTTCTCCAAAGAAACCTTCTCCAAAAGCTCCATATCTGTATCCCTCTCCCCCAAAAGACTTTCAAAAGACCCTCTATGCGCATATTCTCCAGAAGTAATCACAGGATAACACAAAACCATCCCATCTGGCCGAATCTGCTTTGGCTTTACCCCAAGCACCCCATAAAGAAACTCCTGATTCCAAAAAGTACCAATACTGGCAGCCAAATGCCCTCCGGCAGAAAATCCGGCAATCACCACCTTATCCTCCATAATCTTCCACTCATCCGCATGCTCCCGAATCCATACCATAGCTGCCGCTGCCTCTAACTGAGGTGTAGGAAAAACAGCCGGTGCACAACTATAATATAAAATAAACGCATGAAACCCCATACTATTCATCTGAACCGCAATCGGCTCTGCCTCTCGCACAGAAGTCCGTGTATACCCTCCTCCCGGGCAAATCAAAACAGCCGGTCTTCTCTTTCCCTGATTTAACGATTCCGAACACCCCAAAACATAAGTAACAAGTGTTGGCTGATGCCCTTTACTATCCGTTCCCTTTACCTGTAAATCAATCGTCTGATGCAACATAAAAACCCCTTCTTTCTATATAATATTTCTACAATGAGTAAACAACAAAAAATCCAAACCAAGCTCCAAAAAACATGATCCGGATTTCTATACTAACTGCTAATACTACAGTAAATATTTCTATTTTTTGAAACTAAGAGGACGCCGAAAATCAAATGGAATTCTATTCCGAGCCCGCTTTCGCTTAGCATTTCCTCGTAGCGGACACATAAGGCACGAAAGTACCGTGCCTAAGTGCCGACGGGAAATGATGACCCTGCATAGAACACCATTTGGCTTTCGGCTGTGTACTCCAAACCGAAAAAATAATAAAATATTCGCTGTAGTGTTTATATCTACATAATAAGAAAATTTTTGTCCACTATATAACAACAAAGTGGAATCTTTACATCCATTATACCAATAATTTGCTTCTTGCATGTGTACTCCACAACCGTAAATTTCTAACGATCCACCGAATTTTATTTTATTTTCCGTTTGAAGCATACAGCCAAACTCCCCACCATGAAATTAAGAATAGCAAAGAACTGACTCTACCTGTTTTCCAGCCAGCCTCTTGCGCCCTTCCAATCCAGTCAATTCCATCAAAAATACAATCTTTACTACTTCGCCCCCAAGTGATTCTACCAACTTCACAATTGCTTCTATCGTCCCCCCTGTAGCAATCAAGTCATCAATAATAACCACCTTCTGCCCCGGCAAAATCGCATCTTTATGCATTTCAATGGTAGCACTGCCATACTCTAAATCATAAGACATTTCCACTGTTTCGCAAGGCAGCTTCCCTTTCTTGCGAACTGGAACAAATGCCTTTTTCATATTGTAAGCAATCGGCACGCCAAAGATAAATCCTCTCGATTCCGGTCCAACCACTACATCATAATCGGTATCTTTTAATTTTTCCTGCATCAAATCAATCGCTAAATGCAGTCCCTCCGGATCTTGAAGAACAGTTGTAATATCACGAAAAATAATTCCTTTCTCTGGAAAATCTGGAATACTTCTTACATAATCTTCAATCTGTTTCATAGCTTTTTTCTCCTATCTGTCTATCCAAATGTTATCTTTTATTCTAACGCCTTTTTTATCTTAAACTTTAAACTTCACTAATTTACAATCTTTGAAATTTCCCTAAGTTATACAAATACAGAGGAAAAAATTTCTAATGGTTAATCTGAAAGCATTATTTTTATTTTCCGATATAGACACACAGCCAAAATCAAAAGGAATGTCTGCGCCGGGTCATCATTTCCCGTCGGCACTTAGACGCTGTACTTTAGCGTCTTAGTGTCCGTTACGAGGAAATGCTAAGCGAGAGCGGGCTCAGAGCAGATTTTCCTTTTAATTTTAGCGTCCCCCTTTTGATTTTAGTGTCCTCATCCCCCTTTAAACTTTTGCATAAATCTCTTCTAAATATCCCTTTGCTTCAAATACATTTTCCGGGTTAGTATCTTCTAATGTCACATGAATATAAGGCTTCTTCTCTTTTATCAGCTTCATCAATGGCTCATAATGGAATAATCCCTTTCCGGCTGCCACAGATTTTATCGTATCATTTTCTATTACAAAATCTTTTGCATGAATCACAGCAATTTCTTTTCCTAACAATTCAAATGCCGATTGAATAATCTCATCCTGCTTTGTATAATTTTCCAAAGAAATCTGATTGACCGGATCAAATATAATCTGAAGATTCGGGGACTGGATCGCATCTAAAACTTCTCTGGCACGCTGATTATTATATACAATATGTTTATAAACCGGCTCAATCGCCAATATCACACCCATTTTCTCTGCATACTCTACTACCTGTCTTAGATTTTGAATAAAAATCTCTAATGCTTCCTGTGAATGATTGGCTTCTTCATACCGGTATTCCTCATTAACCGCTCCCGTTTCCGTACCGACTACTCCACATCCTAAAAGGGAAGCAAAACGAATATGTGCCTTATAAGTATCAATAATCTTTTTTAACTTTTCTGGATTTGGATTTGCCAGATTTAAATAGCAGCCAAGCACGGCAATATCCACTTTATTTTCCGCAAAAACCTGTTTGATATAAAGCGCCATTCCCGGTGTCATTGCTTCTTCATTGACATTAAATTCGGAAATTGACTTTTTTAATGCGATATGTGTACAAAAAAAACCTTTTTTGCTGATATTTTTTACCAATTCCTCAAAAGGCGCTTTTTCCATATCATGCGCACGAATTCCAATTCTCATATTGCCCTCCATTTCGATTTATTTTCTCTGTTTTTTTACTAATTTTTTTGTAATTCATCGATATTTTCTAATTCAAACATTTCGCCTTCACATCCATCAATTGTCACATTTTCAATTACTAATGTTTTAATATTATTTGCATAAACTCCATGCTTTGTATAAGCTGTCACGCCTTCCATCATAGCCGGAACATCTGCTGTCGGCTGCTCAGTATAGCGAACAGAAATATTTTTCATTTCTACTTTTTCAATCTTTCGCTCTGGAAGCCCATAGAGAAACGCTGCTGCTACATGGCAATTTTCACAAGTAATATTTCGGAATGAAAGCTGCTTAATATTTGGCGTCCGCTCATCTATCGGCAAAGCTTCCTTTGTTCTGACATACTCGGTCTTTCCGTCCGGGTCACAGAAATAAAACGAATTAATAACAAACGGTGTCATCACATGATCCATTTTAATATTTTCAAATACAACATCATTGATAATGGCATCTTCCCCACGTCCACGTCTAGTCTTAATCCGAAGCCCCCGATCCGTATGCAAAAACAGACAATCCCGAACGGTTAAATCAATGACACCTGCTGCCATCTCACTGCCTATCGTAATCGAACCATGTCCGTCCCTCATACAGCACTGACGAATCATTAAATTTTTAGAAGGTACTTTATATTTTGCGCCCATATAAATTTTTCCAGATTTAATTGCAATACAATCATCTCCCAAAGAGAAATAAACCCCAATAATCTCTACATTTTCGCAGGACTCTGGATCTAATCCATCTGTATTTGGAGAATCCTTCGGATTTAAAATCTGCAGATCAATAAATTTTAAATGATTAGAAAAATAAGGATGAATATTCCAAGATGGACTATTTTTTACACAAATCCCCTGTATCGTCATATTTTCACAGTGATTCATAAAAATCTGTCTAGGACGCCATGCTCCACGCCGGATTTTTGGATTTTTCCACCAATTTTCATGACTGGCGCATCCGTCAATCGTTCCTTTTCCATAAATCATTACATTAGAAACATTGACACAAGTAATAATCGCTGTAAACATATCCAGCGGATTCCCTTCCCAAGTTCCTAAATTATATTCATTTTCCTCGTCATAACTTTCGATTACTCCCGGAAAAATAGGAAACTTCTCTCTGTCTATAATACCGGAAATAACTGCTCCTTCTGCAATTTCAAATCGAATATCACTCTTCATAAATAAAGAAGTAACCTTATACACTCCCTTTGGTACTAATACACGTCCATCTTTTGGACAAGCATAGATTGCTGCCTGAATACTGGTTGTATCATCTCGAACACCATCTCCTGCTGCCCCAAAAGCACGTACATTTAATGTATAGCTTTCCTTTAATGTTTTTACAGTCACTTCCTTTGTTTCTTCTCCCATATGTACACAGATCTGATATTCTTTATCCGGGTGCAGTCCGCCAATTGTCTGTACCGCCTTCTTATAACAGCCGACACTTTTTCCGTCTACAAATACTTCATATTCCTTTTCTGTTTCATAAATACCAGCATCTGCCAATTCTAAAGTAAAACTTCTTGCCTCTGTAAATATTACTGTAACCTGCATATTTTTATCCTCTCTCTTGCTCTTCCTTTTTTCTGATCCATATACTGTCTAAACATATCGGCATTTCTACAACAAAGCTGGAACACTTGTATCTACCCAAGGAGCAAAAGATGCCTTCTGCATCAATGCACGAATCCCCTGATAGCAGGCTTCCAATTCCGGCGTTTTTTCCTCTTCCAAAACAGCTTTTGCACCTGCAAAAAGTTGATTGGCAATCGGCATATATTTTTCAGAAAGAAGCACATTCATACAGCATCCCTTCCAAATCGCATAAGCAATCATTAGAGAACCCTTTGCATCCACCGGATTTTCTTCTATTTTCAAGCCATCCTCCGCCTGAAAATATTTATAAAATATTCCTTGCTCTTCGTTATAATACTGCAGCACTCCTTTTACCGCTTCTTTAAACATTCCCTCATACGCTTTATACTGCTCGTAAATTTCCTGTGCTACTTCCGACATTGTATCAATTATTCCCATTAAATAATATCCCACCGATACTGCCTTAAATTTCCCATCTTTTAATACAGCATCTTTTCCCGGTTCATAACAATCATAAATTAAACCCGTCTTAGTATCAAACAACTTCTCCCGCATTTGCTTAAAATCAGCTAAAATCGCCTGATACTTTTCCTTTTTTCCCACCTTGGTTTCATATGCCATATAGGCAGGATATCTCTCCTCCATATATTCCACAGATACTATTTCTGTTTTATCCTTTTCAGGCATCTCAACAGCATCCTCTCTTGCAAACATAGTAATCCTCCTTTAATTTTTTGTATTTTCTCCGCATATATCTGAAAATTCATTTTTTCATCTATACTGTTTCGGAAATTCATAATCCTTACTTAAAATAATAACATTTTCAGAATCTTGTGTCAATGATTCTCCCAACTTCTTTTTTTCGGCATCCTCTCCAAAAAAACAAAAAAATATTTCATTCTATTTCTGTCCGATACTCTGAAATACGAAGCTGCAGCGTCTGATTTCCTCGAAAAGTATTGATTTCTGGCAGAAAAAGAATCGACATATACTCCACCCCTTCCGTTTCTTCCAAAAACAAATCTCCCTCTCCAAACCAAACGCCTTCTAACCGCACATTATCACTTTCTAACAGCATCCGAACTACATTTCGCTTTGCTCCAAGCACCTGTCTATGTAAAAGCTTTACATGCCGTTCCGCAAAAACTGGCTTTTCATTTCCCTTTCCAAACGGCATCAGCAAAGCAAACTGCTCTACCAACTCCTCTGTAATATAACCAAACGGCAGCCTTGTATCAATCCAGATTTTTTCCGTAAAATCCTCCTCTGTCATCTGCTGTTTTTGATTTAAAGAAATTCGAAACGGCTCAATATCTTCCTCTTTCAAAGATAACCCTGCTGCCATAGGATGTCCTCCAAATTTTACCAAATATTCTTTTGACTTTACCAATTCATCAAACATCGAATACCCTTCAATTGAACGCCCCGATCCTTTGATCCATTCTTCCCCTTTCGTAAGAACAAACACTGGCTTATAATACCGCTCCCGCAGCCGTCCAGCAATAATTCCTGCCAAACTTTCATGACAATCCGGCAGATAAACCACTAAAACTTTATCATCTTTTCGCCCGGAATTTTCTAACTTCTGTACGGCAAGCTCCACTCCGTCCGCTGTCATTTTCTTTCGGCTTTCATTTAATGCCTTTAATTCCCCTGCTAAATTATCCGCTTCCTCTTTTTCCTCTGCCTGCAAAAGTGCCAATGCCCGCTTGGCCGTATCCAAACGTCCTCCGGCATTTAAACAAGGTCCGATAATAAAACCAATATGATAAGAAGAAATCATTTCTGGCTCAATCCGACAAACTGCCATAAGAGAACGCAGCCCTTTATTCTTCGTCTTTCGAAGCCGCTTTAATCCCTCCTTTACAATAATTCGGTTTTCATCCTGTAAATCCATTACATCCCCAATCGTAGCCATTGCCACAATTTCTAAAAACTCCTCCTCTGCTTCTTCCTTTGCTTTTCCAAATACCTGATACAACCCCAACACAAGTTTATAAGCTACTGCTGCACCGCAAAGCCCATGAAATGGATAACTGCAGTCCTCTTGTTTTGGATTTAAAACCGCATCTGCCGGCGGAAGAATATACTGCTTTTTTCCCTCTTTTTCCTCATACGGCACATCATGATGATCCGTTATAATCACTGTCATACCAAGACTTTTTGCATAGGCAATCTGACTTTCTGCCGCAATTCCGTTATCACAGGTAACAATCGTATCCACACCTGCCTGATAAGCATCCTGTATCAATCCTTCATTAATCCCATACCCATCTTTGATTCGATGCGGAATTTCTCCGTCTACCAATGCCCCACATTTCTGAAAAGCCGTCAATAAAATATAAATAGAACTCACGCCGTCAATATCATAATCTCCAATAATACGAATCTTTTTTTTCAAAAAAATCTTTTCTTTTAAAATAGCAACCGCCTTTTCCATATCTTTCAACAAATAAGGATCATACATATCTTCCTTTGTTCCATACAAATAACGCCGTATATTTTCCTCTCCTACCACATCCCGATTCCGAATCACCCGTGCAATCACCTTATCAATAGAATAAGCCTTCCCGATTGCTTCAAAATCCGCACGCTTACTGTAAATCATCCATTTCTTCATCTTTTTACCTCTTTTCATCGAAAACTTCTCATCTATTATACAACATTTATTCCCTTCCATCTACCATCCATTTTTCAGTTTTTCCTAAAAAGGATGCCAAACTGAAAAAATTACAACAAATCTTAGCTTTCGTCCTTGTCAGGATAAACTTATAAACTAAAATTTTTGTAATAGGATGCTGCCGAAAAGAGTTGGCTTTCACCGGACGCCAGAAGCGGTTTGCTCCTGTCCTTTGCCTGCTCCGCTCCAAACGGTAAGAAAGTCTAGG
>CAJUGZ010000110.1 GCA_910585855.1 uncultured Lachnospiraceae bacterium
CTTCCATGCAGGGTGTGAAAAAAAAGGGGCGTGTTTAGCCCGTATGATAGAAAAGGGGCTGTCTTACGACTGATAAAATCCTTCCTTACACCTGTTTCGTTTTGGCTGTCATGAGGGCGAATTGCGTCCCGGTCTGTCTGGTTGGGAAAAGGAAAAGGCAGAAGTCTTAGAACTTCTTGCTTTTTGGAAGCCGGAACAGCAGGCTGCCTATCGTTTTCGAATCTGGCGTCCTCCCATTTATTTTACCCTCTGATGCATCATCTGCAGACTCTGCACCTGAATACTTTGATGCTGCTTTACTGCTTTAATTCCTTTTGCTGCCGCTTTCGCTGCTGCCATCGTTGTCATATAAGGAATCTTCGCTTTAATTGCTGCCTTTCTTACATAGCTGTCGTCATACTCACTGTCATTTCCAATCGGTGTATTAATCACTAACTGAACTTCTTTATTTGTAATTGCATCATAAATATTTGGTCGCCCTTCATACATCTTATTAATTTTCGTCACCTGAAATCCTGCATCCCGAATCGTTTCATAGGTCTTTCCGGTTGCCATCAACTGAAATCCTGCATCTACCAAATCCTGTGCCGCTTCAGCAACCTCTGCCTTATCTGCCCGATTTACACTTAAAAGCACTGTCCCCTCCAAAGGAAGGACTGTCTGCGTTGCCTCCTGTGCCTTATAAAATGCCTCTCCAAACGTATCAGCAAGCCCTAATACTTCTCCGGTAGAACGCATCTCCGGTCCTAATAAAGGATCTACTTCTGGGAACATATTAAACGGAAATACCGCTTCTTTTACCCCATAATAAGGAATACTCTGCTCCTTTAATTCCGGCACAGGAGAAGGTCTGCCCGTTAATTCCGAAGTAATAATATCCGTTGCAATCGGAACCATCTGAATATTGCATACTTTTGACACCAGCGGCACAGTTCTAGATGCCCTTGGATTTGCTTCCAATACATAGACTTTTCCATCTTCAATCGCATACTGCATATTCATCAATCCACGCACATGCATCTCTTCGGCAATCTTTCTGGTATATTCTTTAATGGTTTTTAAATTTTCCTCTGAAATATGCAAAGAAGGAATAATACATGCAGAATCTCCCGAATGTACCCCTGCCAATTCAATATGTTCCATAACCGCAGGCACAAAAGCATGTTCTCCGTCACTAATCGCATCTGCCTCTACTTCCGTAGCATGACGCAAAAACCGATCAATTAAAATCGGACGATCCGGCGTAACTCCTACGGCTGCTGCCATATAGTTTTTCAGCATTTCTTCGTTATTGACCACTTCCATTCCACGACCACCCAATACATAAGATGGACGCACCATAACAGGATAACCAATCCGATTAGCAATTTCAATCGCTTCTTCAATATTGACTGCCATACCTGACTCCGGCATAGGAATCTCTAACTTTTCCATCATTGCCCGGAACAGATCCCGATCTTCTGCCAAATCAATGACAGCAGGAGATGTTCCCAAAATCTTTACTCCGTTTTGCTCTAATTCAGAGGAAAGATTTAAAGGAGTCTGTCCTCCAAACTGCGCAATAATACCCAGCGGTTTTTCTTTTTGATAAATGCTTAATACATCCTCTAAAGTAAGCGGTTCAAAATAGAGTTTATCAGAAGTATCATAATCCGTTGAAACCGTTTCTGGATTACAGTTTACAATAATCGTTTCAAATCCCAGTTTTTTCAGTGCCAGTGCCGCATGTACGCTGCAGTAGTCAAATTCAATTCCCTGCCCGATTCGATTTGGTCCGCCGCCAAGAATCATAATCTTTGGCTTATCTTCTGAAACAACCGACTGATCTTTTACATTATAAGTGGAATAATAATAAGCACTGTCTTTTGTCCCGCTCACATGTACGCCTTCCCATGCTTCCACTACGCCAAGCTCTGTTCTGGCATCCCGAATCTCTTTTTCGGACAGCTCTAACAGTTTTGCAAGATATTTATCCGAAAATCCATCTTTCTTTGCCTGAATCAGCATCTCTTTTGGAGGAAGCTGCCCTTTATAAGCAAGAAGTGCTTCCTCTTCTTCCACCAATTCTTTCATCTGTTCGATAAAATAATGTTTTATCTTTGTCAGTTGATACAATTCTTCTACCGAAGCACCTTTCCGCAGTGCCTCATACATAATAAACTGCCGCTCGCTTGTCGGTACATACAGCATATTTAACAGTTCTTCTTTCGATTTTTTGGCAAAATCTTTGGCAAATCCCAATCCATAACGCCCAATTTCCAAACTTCGAATTGCTTTCTGAAAAGCCTCTTTATAAGTCTTTCCAATCGACATTACCTCTCCTACTGCACGCATCTGCGTTCCTAGCTTGTCCTCTACTCCTTTAAACTTCTCAAAAGCCCATCTTGCAAATTTAATTACAATATAATCCCCATCCGGCACATAGCGATCTAATGTCCCATATTTTCCGCATGGAATTTCATCTAAAGTAAGACCGGAAGCCAGCATTGCCGATACCAGTGCAATCGGAAAACCGGTTGCTTTTGAAGCAAGTGCAGAGGAACGAGATGTTCTTGGATTGATTTCAATTACTACAATACGATCCGTAACAGGATCATGTGCAAACTGTACATTTGTTCCGCCAATTACTTCTATCGCCTCTACAATCCGATATGCCTGTTCCTGCAGTTTTTTCTGTACTTCCTCTGAGATGGTCAGCATAGGCGCACTGCAAAAAGAATCTCCGGTATGCACACCAAGCGGATCAATATTTTCAATAAAACAAACCGTAATCATATTGTTTTTGGCATCTCTTACTACCTCTAATTCTAATTCTTCCCATCCAAGAATCGACTCTTCTACTAATACCTGTCCTACCAAGCTTGCCTGCAGCCCTCTGGCACAAACAGTCTTTAATTCTTCTACATTATAGACCAGACCGCCTCCCGCACCGCCCATAGTATAAGCTGGACGAAGTACAACCGGATAGCCCAATTTTTCTGCTATTGAAAGTGCATCCTCCACAGAATATGCCACTTCACTCCTTGCCATTTCAATTCCTAAACTATTCATAGTTCTTTTAAATTCAATTCGATCTTCGCCCCGCTCAATCGCATCTACCTGAACACCAATTACTTTTACCTGATAGCGTTCCAAAATTCCTGCATTGGCAAGTTCCGAACAAAGATTTAAACCGGACTGTCCTCCCAAATTTGGTAAAATCGCATCGGGACGTTCTTTTTCAATAATCTGCTCTAACCGCTTTACATTCAACGGTTCAATATATGTGACATCTGCTATTCCGGGATCGGTCATAATCGTAGCAGGGTTAGAATTAACCAGTACAATTTCATATCCTAAGCTGCGAAGTGCCTTACACGCCTGTGTACCGGAGTAATCAAACTCACATGCCTGACCAATAATAATCGGACCAGAACCAATAATTAATACTTTATGAATATCTGTTCTTTTTCCCATCTTCTCCTCCATCTTTTATCCTTTTTCAAAGATTTATTTTTTCTGCTAGAAGCAGTATATCACAAACCGAACTCTCCGACAAGGATTCTTGTACATTAGATTTTATCGATTATCTATTTTTTCTGGATACATATCATGCTCTTCTAACCTCTTTCTTGCAACTTCCTCCCAACGAGTTCCTTCCTTTCCGTAATTACAGTAAGGATCGATAGAAATTCCTCCTCTTGGCATAAATTTTCCCCATACCTCGATATACTTTGGACTCATCAGACGAATCAAATCCTTCATAATAATATTGATACAATCCTCATGAAAATCCCCATGATTTCGAAAACTAAATAAATATAATTTTAAGGACTTGCTCTCCACCATCTTTTTATCCGGCACATAAGAAATCGTAATTGTAGCATAATCCGGCTGTCCGGTAATCGGACATAAACTGGTAAATTCGGGACAATTAAATTTTACAAAATAATCATTTTCCGTATGCTTATTTAAAAATGTTTCTAAAACCTCCGGGGCATATTGATCACAATAAATCACCTTCTGATTTCCCAACAATGTGATTCCTTTTTCTTCTTCTCTTGTTTGATTCCATTCTTCCATTTTTTCTTTTCCTTTCTTTTAAAATTAGACTTTAACATCCCAGCCCTTTTGATAAAATTTTAAGACCATTCGTCATAATTTTAGCCATCTGACATTTTTCTTTTTTGCTCCATTTAGGATAATAATGTTCTTCCTCTTCCTTTACCAACAAATTACATCCATAAAACAATTTCATATAAAGATATCGAATCATTCCTCCCTTACTATCACCTATAAATTGACAGTTTATAGAATGTGCCACATCTGAAAAAGTATTCCAATGATTCAGAAAAAGCTCGCAATCTATTTTTTTTGCATTTATTTTTTTAAGAATTTCCGACGATATAAGAAACTCCTTTGTATCCAGCCAAAAACCCATCTCTTCTGCAAAAGCGACTGCTTCCCCTTTCGTTGAAAAAGATTTTAATACTCCATCGGTATCAAGCAAAAATCCATCTATATCATCAGTATACCAAAGCGTATAATACACCTCTTTTAAAATCTTAAATTTTACCAGCCAATATTCTTGCCGCAGTTTCATAATTATTCTCCTTTACAATTATATCGTATAGTATAACATGAAATAAATAAAAATTATATAAAAGTGTTGTGTTTTATTGGACGAAACGAAGGGATTTTCCAGATAGAGGACGCCAGATTGAAAAACTATGGGCAGCCTGCTGTTCCGCTCTCCAAAAAACAAGAAGTTCTAACTTTTTTCCAAAGTCACTGCAGGCTGCCCATAGTTTCCCAATCTGACTGTTTCTTGACTCCGAAACAAAAAAGAATCTCATTCTTACAGCAAATATACTTCATTCCTGCCATTTGATAAAAAAACTACTGCAAAATTTATACCTAGTAACAAAACACGATTTCTGCCGTAAGTCAACCAACAGCGAGAGGCGGTTTGCTCGTTTCCTTTGCATGTGACTTCGGAGAACGGTTAGAAACGTCTGGCTTCTGTGGAAACACCTAGAATTTTTTACATATCCTGCTTCCATGCAGGGTATGCAAAAAAAGGGGCGTGTTTAGCCCGGAGGATAGGGAAGAGGATGTTTTATGGTTGATAAAACCTTCCTTACACCAATTACATTTCGCCTGTGGTGAGGGCGAATTGCGCCCCGGTTCGTCCGGTTGGGTGAATGTAGATACAGAAGCCATAGACTTTCTTACCGTTTGGAGCGGAACAGGCAAAGGAAACGAGCAAACCGCCTCTGGCGTCCGGTGAAAGAAACTCCTTTCCAGCACCCCATTTCTAAAAATTTAATTAAAGTAGTAAAAAGAGATTAGTTGCTATTTTATCAGAAACAGAATATAATAAATATATCAAGAAATAATTCTGAACATTGAAAATTAAATAGAAAAAAACAAAATTAAACTATAATTAAGATAAAATAAAATGGAAAATGGCGGTGAATTATGAAAGAAAAAAAACAAAAAGGAACAGTTTCTATTAAAATAAAACTACTTGGTATTATATTGCCTGTAGTGATTGCTATTATGGTATTATTAGTGGGAATATTGTATTTTATTTCAAAAAGTATTATTAAGGAATATTCAGAAAACTTACTGCGCTCATCGATTGAAAATCAGGTCAATCAAATTGAGGCTTGGCTAAATGAAAATTTATCTGCATTTGGAATTGTAAAACAAACCATCGAACAAACCCGTCTTTCGCAGGAACAACTGCAAACGATATTAGACAGCTATTATGAATATAATGATAACTATCCGAACGGATTATATATTGCCGATGCAAACGGAAATTTTACCGCTGCATCGAAAGTCCAAAAAAGTAATACAGATCCTAGAGAATCCGTATGGTATCAAGAAGGACTGACTAGCTGGAATATGGGATTTACAAAAGCTTATACCAACGCAGAAGGAAAAGAAGTACTCAGTGCATCCGGCATTTTAAAAGATAGTTCTGGTATAATAAAAGTAATTTCTGCCGATCTTACATTAGAGCGAATCAGTATTATTGTAAACAGTTATATTGAAATGGATCATGCCCGGGCATTTTTAATCAGTTCGGATGGAACAATTTTAGCACATCAGGAAAACAGTCTGCTCTCTACAAAACTCAGTCAAGCAAGCGATATATTTTTAAAAGCAGTAGGAGAAAAAATAGTGCAGCAGGATCTAAAAATGACGGAAATAGAAGGAAATATCTCAGCATTTGAACAAATAGATGGAACAGATTGGATATTAGTATCTTATATACCAACAGATATTGTTTATGCAGATATTGAACATGTTAGAAATATTATGGTGATAATCGGATTTCTTTCGATTGTTCTGCTGGCAGTTTTAGTAGAACGGGTGGTACATATTGTGATTCGTCCGGTTGGAGAGTTGACAAATGTAATTACTGCTATGACCGGCGGTGATTTTACCATTCAGATAAAAACAAAAAGCAAAGATGAAATCGGTGTGATGAGCCGATATGTAGAACAATTTATTTTATCTATGCGGCAGATGATTGCTTCTATCTATAATGTTTCTGATACCCTTAGTTCACAGGCAGGAGAAAGTGATATGGTATCCGAACAAATGTATCATGCTTCTACCCTACAGAGTAAATCTATGAGGGAATTAAACAGTACTGTAGAACAGCTTTCTGCTTCTGTAAATGAAATTGCAAACAATGCTTCTACTTTAGCTATGGTTGTAACGGATACGAAAGAAGACGGCAGACAAGTCGATGATCGAATGAGAGAAACGGTTACTGTTTCTAAAATAGGAAAGGAAAATCTGCAGCAGGTAGATGATGCTATGAACTTGATTAATGAATCGATACAAAAATTACAGCAGGTCATTGATAAAGTTGGAAAATCTTCTGCAGAGATTACTAATATTACTGAAATAATCGGAGATATTGCGGATAAAACTTCTCTTCTTTCTTTAAATGCATCGATTGAAGCAGCAAAAGCTGGGGAAAGCGGCAGGGGATTTGCAGTGGTAGCAACGGAAATCGGTAATCTTGCAAATACCAGTGCGGATGCTGTATCCCATATTAAATCCTTAATTGACGAGATTAACATTTTAGTTGGAAATACAATAAAACAGGCAGGAGAAAGTGTAAAAAATATTAAACACAGCAATATTTTGGTAGGAGATGCTTTAAAAACATTTGATTCTATATTTGACAATATTGATAAAGTAAGTGCTCTTGTAAGTAAAATGATGGAAAAAGTGGAAAAAGTAGATGATGTGGCAACTAGTGTAGCATCTATCTCAGAGGAACAGGCAGCAAGTTCTCAAGAAATTTTAGCGGCTTCTGAAGTTATGGTACAGCAAGTCGATCAGATTGCACATAATAGTGAAAATGTAGCAGAAAGTGCAAAAGAACTTACACTGTCTGCAAAAGAATTATATAAACAAGTTGCTAAATTTCAGATAGAGAAAGGAGAAAAAGGACAATGAAAAAACATAATCGAAAAAAAATTATGATACTATGGAGCATCTTCCTTTTTTGTTTGACTGCCCTGACTGGCTGCCAAAAAAATGCTGCTCAGGAAAACAAAAATATTCGTATCTTTTTCTCTTTAAATTCAATGGACACCTTTCGTCAGACACTTGTAAACGGTGCAAAAGAAAAAGCGGAACAAGAAGGGATTCAGCTTGTAGTAGAAGATGCACAGGGATCGATTGAAACACAGGTAGAGCAATTAAAAAGAGCTGCAAAAGAACACTATGATGTTATTATCTGCAGTGCCGTTTCCGTTGATACAACGATACAATTAAAAATGAGTGCAGGAGATATTCCCATTGTCTTTGTTAATAGCCGTCCAGATGAAAAATATCTGGAAGCTGGAAAATACGTTTATGTCGGCTCTGATGACCAAACAGCAGGTGCATTTCAAGCCGAATATGTACTGGAAAAACTGGCAAATCAACAAGAAATTAATGTGGTAATTTTAAAAGGTCCAAAAAATCATTCTGCCACAAAAGGACGAACAAACGGTGTAAAACAAGCATTAAATGCAAGTCAAAAGCAAATCCATTATGTATTTGAAGATCATGCAGAATGGGATACGGAACTGGCAAAACAGCTATTTGAACTGTTTTTACAGACAGAACGACCCGTGGACTGTGTAATATGCAATAATGATTCTATGGCTCTTGGGGTAGTAGAAATCTGTAAAGAAATCGGATTAGACAGCAATACACTTCCGATTCTAGGAGTTGATGCTACTGCGGACGGATGTGCTGCTATCCAAAGCGGCGATATGGCATTTACCGTATATCAATCGGGTATTGGGCAAGGAAACGCTGCTGTAGATATGGCAATTCATCTTGCCGGAGGCGGGAATAAAAACAAAATAGAAGGATTGACAGAAGATGGAAAATATGTCTGGATTGATTTTGAACGTGTAGATAAAAATAATGTTTCAAAATATGCAAAATAAAAAAGAAGGTCTGCTCCGGGCTCACTTTTGCTTAGCATTTCCTCGTAGCAGACCTTCTTTTTTCTATCCTAAAATCAAATGTCTAGTATTCCATTTTCCGCAAATGCTGCTGCCCGATCCCGGCAAGTTCCGCAGATGCCGCAGGGTTTCTCTCCGCCTAAATAACAGCTCCAAGTCATTTTAAAAGGAACGTTTATCTCTAGTCCTTTTCGAACCACCTCCGCCTTTGTCCACTCTATAAAAGGGGCTTCTAACCGAATCTGCCCCTCGCTTCCTTCCAAAACAGCCTGATTCATTGCCTGATAAAATTCCTTGCTGCAATCGGGATAAGCTGCTCCTGCTGCATCATCACGATGTGCTCCATAGTAAATCACATCACATCCCTTAGAAAGCCCAATACTGGCTGCTGATGCTAAAAACAGTCCATTTCGAAACGGCACATAAGTAGAAACCGGTTTTCCCTCTGCATCGGCGATCTGGCTTGCATAATCTTCTTTTGGAATATCCTGATCGGAATGAGAGAGCAAGGCACAATTACTATATTGAAAAATTCGCTCTAAATCTAATTGTAAATGTTCTACCTGATAATATACCGCAATCTGTTTGGCTGCTTCCATTTCTTTTTTATGTTTTTGTCCATAAAATACAGAAAGTGCTGTTACCTGCTCTCTTCCATATTTTTCAATCGCCATGCCAAGACAGGTGGTACTGTCTACACCACCGCTAAATAATACTAATGCTTTCATTTTTTCTCCTTTTCATCTAAAAATTCTAACCATTTCTAACAATAAGACTGATAAAACATCCTCTGAAGCATCTCGTCTTTTCGAAATTGTCCTCGAAAGACAGTTGTTACTGTTTTCGCTGTATCCTTTTTAATACCCCTTGCTGTCATACAGCTATGACATCCTTCTATTCTTACTGCAACATCTTTTGAACCTGTTACCATACTGATAATTTCAGCAATATCCGCTCCTATTCTCTCCTGAATCTGCAGACGCCGCCCTACCATATCCGCAATTCTGGCTATTTTACTAAGCCCGATTACTCTTCCATTGGGAAGATAGCCAACTGTCACTTTCATATCATACATTAAAGCCAGATGATGTTCACAGTAACTAAAAATATCAATATCTTTTACTACAACAAGATCTCTTACATCAGTCGTATGGTCAAATTCTGCTTCAAAAGTTTTTCCAAACAATTCTGCAATCTCCTGGTTGGTATAAGCAATTCCTGCAAAAACCTCTTCATACATATTGGCTACTCTTTTCGGTGTTTCTTTCAGTCCTTCCCGATTGGGATTTTCCCCTAATGCAGTTAAAATTCCATAGATATGTTTTTCTATTGCTGCCTTATCAATCTTTTTTCTTTCCATTTTTTCTTCTTTTTGCATGTTCAAACACCTCTTTGTTCTGGATTCCAAATATATTTATGTAATTGAAGCTGCAAATTTACTCCATTTAATCTTCTCTCTTTCATAAACTCTACTATTTCTGCGGGATCAATTTTCCCAAAAACCGGACTAAAATATACATGACACCGCTCTGTCAAATGATAATCCTTAATAATCTCCTCCGCCCTCTGCAAATCCTTTTTATCAGAACAGACAAACTTTATGGTATCTTTCGCTGTCAATACTTTTAGATTTTCCAAACACATTTCCTGCTCCATTCCGCTCTGCGGCAATTTATAATCCATTGTAAAAGTAAGCCGTTCCAATACATTATTTTGTCTGGTAAATTCCTGATAATCTTTCAGTGCAATACTTCCATTTGTTTCAATCTCAACAAAAAAATCCCGAACAGAAAGAAGTTGATAAAGCAGCTCTTTTATGCCTTCTCTTTGCAGAGGTTCTCCTCCGGTCAGCGTAATATTGGTAATTCCTATCTTTTGAATTTCCTTTAAAATCTCTTGCTCTTCCATTATTCGATAAGAAGTTTCTTTCTGATTTGCCCAAGCAGTATCACAATAAACACAGTTTAAATTACAGCCTGCAAAACGAACAAATACTGCAAGCTGTCCGGCTTTTACTCCCTCACCGTTTATACTGGAAAACAACTCTGCTACAAAAAATTCTGCCATCTTTTTTCCTCTCCTTTAATCTTCCATTTCTGCATTTTCCTTCCTATACACAGCACAATTATTCGGCGTTTCATAGACCGCAACCTGATAAACCAAATATCCTTTTTCTTGCATCTGTTCAAAAAAATAACGGGAAAAATTCTCTGCAGTCGGACGAAATGCTACCTCTATTAACCGAAACTCTTCCTCTTTCAATGCCAAAATTGTCTTTTCCTTTAATGATCCAACTTCATAGATAAAAGAATGATCCCATACATCTGTTATAAACCGAATATCCCTTTTCAGTTCCCCAAAATCTCTTACCATCCCCCTTGTCTGTCCGTCTGTTTCTAGTTCTTTTCCAAAAATCTCAACCACAACTCTCCAGCGATGCCCATGAATATTTTTGCATTTTCCCTGATAACCAGAAAGAAAATGCGCAGCATCAAATGAACTTTCTGCCTTTAAATAATACATATCTATACCTCTATTTTCATTTCTTTTTTATTAATCTAACCTCTTATACTAAGTCAAACTTCAAGGAAAAGTTTGCTTCGAGGACGCTGAAAGCGGAAGGAGGGTCTATTCCGGGCCCGCTTTCGCTTAGCATTTCCTCGTAGCGGACACATAAGGCACGAAAATACCGTGCCTAAGTGCCGACGGGAAATGATGACCCTGCATAGACCCTCCTTCCGCTTTCAGCTATTTCTACCAACCCTAAAATAATATTCCTGTAAAAATCCCTAAACATAGACTGATACCTGCTACTTTTGCAAATAGTATCTGCCAAAAAAATAGACGCCAAAACCTGCGTCTATTGTGAAAATCCTATTAATAGAGTTTTCTATTCGATCAAATTACCCAATAAATAACTCAGAAATTATAATACAATAGCCCTAGTTTTGTTTATAGACAGGATGGTACAAATGAACTGTCTGTTACTTTATAACTGCAAATGACTATATCATTTTCATTTTTATTTGTCAAGAAAAATTTGATTCTATGATGCTTAGACCAGTTTACATAATCCTATAATTTCAAACAATCCTCTTCCCATGCACACCACACCCTTGAAAATAATCTGCAATATAAGCAATTAAATAACCTGCAAACCTATCTATCGTACACATTTCAGCTAATTCTTTTTCTGTCATCTTCATCTTAACTCCAACTGCTTCCTCTACCTATTTTAAATATTCCTCGTATTCACTCTTAATTATTTCACCTACCATCTTTTTGGATAAAAATTTCATGTCAAAAGATAGAAAAAACTACAACTTTTATAATATCATGCCCTTCTTTACTCTTGAAACAAGATCCGTCCATTTCTTTCCTAGCCTAATACATTCCTCATACAACAATTCTGGTTGATGTTCATACCTTGGAGGCGTTTCAAACGTACTAATCAAATCCACTTCATATACATTCTCTGACACCTTTTTACCATACAACTCAGCATATGCACAAGTATATGGAAGATATTCTCTTATTTTATCTGTAATCGTCCATCTCTCCATCTTAGCCAAACACCTCCCTATAAGTTTGCTCCAACACTTCATACATTCTCGGAACTATATTTTTTAATACAGATAACATATTTTCATTCTTACTAATTTTCAATGTGTATTAAACCTTTATCAATCACATGTGCTGTTTCACTCACAACAATCAAAACACTATTTGTTGAATATAAATATACAATATTTTTATCAGAATCAAAATATAATAGTCCTTTTAAATCTTCAAAAAATAATTCATAATCTGTTTCAACAAAAACCACTATCCATTTCCATTATTCATCTCTTTCTAAATTTTCAATCCATTCCGTCAAAATATCCGCTTCACCAGACTTCATTAATTGTACATTGAAATTTTTTAAATTTATTATATCATCAAAAACAACCTCTTGCAATCCCGTTTTATCTTCCTTTTAATTAATCTTTTGAAGATAAGATACTAAAAAAGGATTTCTTTCACCAGACATCAGAAGCAGTTAATCGTATCACGATATAAATTTAGATAAGATTCTTTTTTGTTTCGGAATCAAGAAGCAGCCAGATTTGAAAACGGTGAACCGCCTGCAGTGACTTTGGAAAAAAGTTAGAAGTTCTTGACTTCTGCTGAAAAACCTAAGATTTTTTTCACATACT
>CAJUGZ010000111.1 GCA_910585855.1 uncultured Lachnospiraceae bacterium
TAGAACTTCTTGCTTTTTGGAAACCGGAACAGCAGGCTGCCCACCGTTTTCGAATTTGGCGTCCTCTTGCGTCCTCCCTCCATTATCCAATTCCAATCTTCTCGTAAAACCAAAATATTATCCTTTTTTAAGTTTATAAGTTTATCCTGCACAGCCCTAATCCATAGTTGCGAAAAACACATATTTTGTGCTAAACTAAAGTCAGAGTTTTAAACTACTATTTTGTTTTACTATACCATTTCTAAAAAAGTTGTCAATAAATATGGCGTCAATGGTCATGACAAACGCATGAATGGATAAATATAAGCAAAATAAAACACATATCCTATTTTTTATCCAAAAGAATTGAGGTGATACAGTTGCACTTAGCTATCGTAGAAGATTTAGAATTAGATTGCAAAAACCTAAAAGAACTCATCCAAAAAGATTGTAATGCCAACCAGCAGGCAGTAAACTTTTCCTGTTATAAAAGCGGAAAAACTTTTTTAGATCACTACCATGCTGGTATCTATGACGCTCTTTTTCTTGATATTTTAATGGATGATATATCAGGAATAAAAATAGCAGAAAATGTTCGAAAAATTGAACCCCGACTTCCCATTATTTTTACAACAGCCGAACCTGACTTTGCACTGGAAGGATTTGCTGTTCATGCAATGGACTATCTGGTAAAACCTATTAACTCTTCTAAAATTTCATGGTGTTTAAAGGAACTACGGGAATATCTGGCTGCTCCTGCCTTCCTTATCCTTCCAGAAATCGGCGGACGAGGACACTCTTCTGTTCGAACTATTGAATTAAACGACATTCTTTACGGAGAATCTCAAAACCACAATATCCTTATCCATACGGTAAAAGAAACAATCAGTATCCGAATTTCTTTTCAGGATTTCCACACACGCCTGCCTGATACAGGACGTTTTTTGGTATGCAGACGAGGACTAATTGTTAATCTTTCTTATGTTGAGCAAGTAAAAACCGGAGAAATTCTGTTAAAAGACGGAGAAACACTCCCAATCAGCCGCCGCCGGGCAGAAGAAGTGCGAAATGCCTTTTCTTCTTGGCTGTTTTCCCGTTCCCGGAAAGGAGGATGGGCATGAATCTATCCTTTTGGTCTGCTGCTGCCAATCTTTTTGTAAGAGCCGTTCCTGCTCACTTGATGGCATACTATCCATTTCGTGATCGTCTGCGCTTTTCTTTACAGAATATTTTGCTGTTTGTCTGTTTCATTCAAATCGGACAGGCATTTCTCTATGCATATATTATTCAAACCGGCGGCTCTGGCAAAGCAGCAGAATTTGGACTTGCTGCTGTCTATATGAGTATTTATTTTTTCTGTGTTAAGGACGACCGCTGTAAACTATTATTTTTATATCTGTTTATTATGGATTATGTTATGATTCTGCGGGGATTTTCCACGTTTTTAGAAGCCCGCCTTTTTTACTGCCCCGATATGGACTTTTCCTCATGGAAAAACACACTCATCTCACTAGCGGCATTGGTGATTAGTGCGCCTTTTATGCTGCGTTTTTTTGCCTGTACAAGAGAACGTGTTTTTCGTACAGATGCACCTGCCTTTTGGAGAACAGCATGGCTTGTACCCGCTTTTACTACTGCTATTGTTATAGCATTTACCGGCAATTTTTCTGCAGAACAGGCACGTTCCCTACGCTTTCTCTTTGCACGAGTTCTGCTTCTTCTATGTGTATTTGTAGTTTATTTTATTCTATTAGATGCACTGGACGGAATTCGAAAACAAGCTGCACTGGCAGAACAGACTGCCCTCCAAGAACATCTGCTTGCCGTTCAAAAACTGCAGTATATCCAGCTTTTACGCCATATTGAAGAAACCAAAACAGCACGCCATGATCTACGCCAGCATCTTGGTGTGATTCGTGCCTATACTGAAAGCGGAGAAACAAAAAAACTATTAGAATACCTAAATGCCTATGAAAATATGCTTCCTGCCGATACCCGAAAAACTTTCTGCACCAATTTTGCAGTAAATGCAGTATTTACTTACTATGCAGAGGAAACCAGAAAAAATAAAATTGATTTGGATATAAACTGCCCGCTGCCGGAATCTTTGCCTGTACCTGAACCGGAATTATGTGCCCTGCTTGGAAATCTTTTAGAAAATGCAGTGGAAGCCTGTAAAGAATTGACAAAAAAGGAACTGACAAAAGCCTCTCCTTTTATTCGAGTGTGTGGGGAATGTCGTCAATATTCTATAATTCTTACGGTAGACAACCCCTGTCAAAACGAACCGAAACAAGAAAACGGACGGTTTCTTTCTACCAAACATCATGGATATGGTACAGGAACGTATTCTGTAAAGGCTACGGCAGAAAAAAATGGAGGAACTGTAAAATTTGAATATAAAGAGGGAATATTTTATGCTTCTGTACTTTTTTATGGCAGTCATATTTGATACCGAAATTTGAAGAAAGGACGCCGAAAAGTGCTGTTGAAAAACAGTGCTACCTGTTACTGTTTGTTGGTATGTTTTAAAATAAGGAGAAAAAGAATGAATAGAAAAAATATAAAAATAATTGGTATTTTTGTTGCTGCTGGTTTGTTATTTGGCTGTGGAAACGCAAATTATGATAAAGAGGAAACAGACTCTGTTATTATGGATACAAATGTTTTAAATACAGAAACGGAAGATGTTTCACAGGAAGTTATAGAATTCCCGGCTTTTACTGCAGTAGATCTGCAGGGAAACAGTGTAACAGAAGCTATTTTTGCAGAGAAGGATCTAACTGTAATCAATATCTGGGGAACTTTTTGTGCCCCTTGTATAAAAGAAATGCCGGAACTCGGAGAATGGGCAAAAAATATGCCGGACAATGTACAGATGATAGGGCTGATTATTGATATCAATGGTGAAGAAGATACAAAACGTCATGATTTGGCAGTAACAATTACAGAAAAGGCAGAAGCAGATTTTCTTCAAATCATTGCTAATCAAGATTTTACGCCTATTCTCAATGAAGTATTTGGTGTGCCTACTACGTTATTTGTAGATAAAAACGGAGATATTGTAGGAGAACCGATTATAGGTGCTGATGTAGATGGGTATAAAAAATTTGTGGAGGACTATTTCAATGAAGAAGAATAAAAATTTTATTTCAGTGGCTGTTCTTTTTATTTCTTTTATTTTTCTTTTTTATGGGATGAAAAGAGGAGAGATGACTGTTGTTCTTAATAAAGCAGTAAATATCTGCCTGGAATGTATTGGATTAGGGTGATAGAAAATGAAATTAAAATACTTTTTTAAAAGAAAACTTTTTCAGATAATTGCTTTTGGTTATTCTAATATACATCTGAGCAATTTTAAAAGCGGGAAATTGTATAAAGGAAAGTGGAAGCAGTTTTGCAATCCGGGGTTAAACTGCTATTCCTGCCCTGCAGCAAGTATGGCTTGTCCTATTGGAGCACTGCAGTCGGTAAATGGTTCTATAGATTTTAATTTTAGTTTTTATGTAATTGGATTTTTACTGGCAGTTGGAGTGCTTTTAGGAAGATTTATTTGTGGATGGATTTGTCCGTTTGGACTGATTCAGGAATTATTTCATAAAATACCTGCACCGAAGTTCAAACTTTTTAGAAAATTATTGGTTGTAAAGTATATTGTTCTTATTGTTTTTGTGATTTTGCTGCCTGTTGCGGCTACCAATTATATGGGGATGGGAAAACCGGCATTTTGTCAGTTTATCTGTCCTGCTGGTACATTAGAGGGCGGTATTCCACTGCTCCTTACACATCCAGAACTTAGACAAACTATTGGGGGATTATTCTCGTTAAAAATGTTTTTTCTTGTGGTGACTTTGATAGGATGTATTTTGGTATATCGCTTTTTTTGCCGTGTATTATGTCCGTTGGGGGCTGTTTATGGTTTGTTAAATAAAATCAGTGTTTATCATTTGGAGGTGGATAAAGAGAAGTGTATAAATTGTAAAAAATGTGCGATTGTTTGTAAGATGGAGGTTGATCCGGTGAAGACGCCAGATTCTGCGGAGTGTATTCGATGCGGAGAATGTAAACATATCTGTCCGAAAAATGCAATTCATTTGGGATTTTATAGGAGAAATAGATAGGAGGGAGGGAGGACGCCAAAATCCGAAGGGAGGTCTGTTCCGGGCTCGCTTGCGCTTAGCATTTCCTCGTAGCGGACACATAAGGTGCTAAAATACAGCACCTAAGTGCCGACGGGAAATGATGACCCTGCACAGACCTCCCTTCGGATTTTGGCTGTGTATACCCATTAAAAGAAAATTAATTTACTTTTTACGCTGAATATTTTCATTCCATATGCCATTTTTATCTACATACCAACCATCTGGTGTGTAGCAGTCAGCAAACATTTTTCCTTTTGTACCATCTGAAATTGGATTAAGATAATACCATTTTCCTCCAATTAATTGCCAGCCGGTTTTCATTCCATTATTAATATCGATATAAAACCAGCCTTGATAACCAAAATCCATATGCCAGCCATTTTCTACATAGCCATCTGAATCAAATGGATACCATGCTCCATTGACTTTTTCCCATTTATAAATTTGCTGTCCATCGCTTGTTTTTTGTCCATGAGCCCATGTACCATCTGCATATTCTAACCACCATTTGTTATTACTTTGCTTCCATTTTGCATAGCCATCTCCACTGCCTGTTACAATTCCCTGTGTAAAACTTATATAACCTTTTACAGAATCTTTGTAATCGACTTTGTTTTCATTTTTAGAAATTGAAGTGGTGGAGTTTTCAATAACAGGATTTTTATTGCTACTTGCTGGTCTATTATTGAAATCTTCTTCGTTATCATCATCATCTTCTGAATCATCGTCGTCATCATCATCAAAGTTTTCTTCTGGAGTAGTTTCCTCTGGTTCAGTTTCTTCTGGTTTGCTCTCTTCTTCGGAACTTGTTTCCGGGGTGCTTGTATTTTCATCTGAACTCGTTTCTGGGGTACTTGTATCTTCATCCGAACTCGTTTCTGGAATACTTGTATCTTCATCCGAACTCGTTTCTGGGGTACTTGTATCTTCGTCTGAACTCGTTTCTGGGGTACTTGTGTCTTCGTCTGAACTCGTTTCTGGGGTACTTGTGTCTTCGTCTGAACTTGTTTCTGGGGTACTTGTGTCTTCGTCTGAACTCGTTTCTGGGGTACTTGTATCTTCGTCTGAACTCGTTTCTGGGGTACTTGTGTCTTCATCTGAACTCGTTTCTGGGGTACTTGTGTCTTCATCTGAACTGGTTTCTGTTTCTTCTGGTTTTATTTCTTCTGCCTTAATATATAAAGTACCTTTTGTTTCTGTTACAATATAATTTTTATATTCTTTTTCTAAAAGACCAATCAGAATTTCATAACTTCCTTCTTCTTCGCTGTTTGGAGTTTCATTATAGATCATTTTGACAGTCCCTAAATTTTCTCCTTCTACTGGTGCATAACCTGATTCAAATTCATAGTCTATTCCAAGCTGTGGATTTTTTAAATCTGGAATTTCCTCTCCTATCTGAATCGTTCTGTCTATCGGGCAGATATGTATTTCTTTTGGATTAATTCGAAAATAGGCTGTTTCTTCTCCTATCTCTGTATCATTTTCCATATGAACGGTAATAGAATAGCTTCCTGCATCTGTTGGTGCTTCTTTTAGATATTGTTTTTCTATTAAATCATAATAGGTAACAGTAATATTCTCATTTTCTTCTAGCGCAGTTTTCCAAGCACTATAGGGAGTTCCATCGTAAGTGATGTCTGATGCATCAAGACCTATCGTTATATCTGTTTTTTCTGTTACAAAAACATTTACTAAAACTGTCATAGGCTGATAATTTTCCAGTGTAACAGTAACTGAAATTTTTCCTTGCCCTGCTTGTCCTGCCTGATAAGTCAAAACACCATCTGTAAGAACTGGTGTGTTTAAACTATCGTTGTCAAATTCTACTTCTCCTAATTGATAAGCCGTCTGTTCACTTAATAATTCTTTTGGAATTACATCCTGAATAGAAACCGTCTGTTCTTTATTTGGAGCAGAAGAAGAATAAATCATCACTTGTTCTGGTGCTTTTGCAGGAATAATAGTAACTGCCGGATCTACCGAAAAAGATTTTGCTATTTCTGAAATTTCCGGTAGCTGATACCAGACAGCATCCTTTTCATTTAACGACCAAGAAAGAATCTCTGCCTCATCATAAGTACCAGACAAAACACTTGATAATTCTGCTTCCCCGGATACAAAAAATATTTTATCTTCTTGATTTAATGATGCCTCTTCTTGAGTATTTCCCCAAGTAAAAGAAATTATTTCTGTTGTTTTCTTTGTACCATCATAAGTAAAATCTTTTAATGTAATACATTTTATATTTTTAGCATCTAATACCTGTTTTGTCAATTCAATCGAAACATTGTTTTGATTTGGATTTAATGCTGCCGTTCCGCCAAAATCTGCATAAACTATAGATTTTCCAATTGGAATTTTTTGTTCTGCAGTATCATATACAAAAACTGCCTGTCCTTTTGAATCCACAGGTGCTGTTCCTAAAAGAATTTCTCCGCAATAAAAATCTACTGTATTTTCTTGAGCTGTTTTAGCTCTAGCCTTTTTAGCGGAAGCAGGAACTGCCTGACAGACAAAACGAATTTTATCTCCATAAACAGCAAGTATCGGATCCGTATTTGTATCAGAATTCATGGTGGCTGTTAAAAGCACTTCTGATTCACTCTTTACTATCGAAAAATTTTGCGTAATTTCACCGCTATAATTTCCAATTCCAATTACTTTTACCACTGCCTCTCCTACATCAATATTATTTTCATAGGAAACACGATAGTCACTGTCTTTGATCAACGGATCACCGGAAGAGCGATTGATAACCTCTATTTCTGGACAAATTGGCTTTCCTGTATAGACTTGTTCAGAAACAGGCTGTATACTGGCTTGTTCATCAATAAAAGATACACCAGCATCTATTTTAGATGAATCATAAAAATAAATTGGTATTTCTGCCATTATACCATCTAATTTTTTTATCTCTTCTATTGTTGCATTTAACATGAAATCTACATCTTTTGAATAAAATCGAAGCGTATAATCACCCGTTTTCGGTTTTACTGTTTCGTTTGTTCTTGCAATAAAATAAAAATTATCTGGATGTTTCCCGGAACATGTAAAACCAATTGATATATTTCCCCAATCCGTTTCATCCTTATTGGCATCATCCTTTAAGTATTCCGTTTTAATACACAAAACATTGCAGATATCAAAACAATAAGATTCTCTAATATCATAAAAATTAATAACATTATTCTCTGTATCTCTCCAAAGAATTTTACAAAAAACAGATTCATCTGGTATAGGTTCCCGATCAAATTCATCTAGTATCGAACCATCCATATCGTCTTGATCTATTATAATTTTTGATATATCTACTGCTGACGGCGCATAAAGAATTTCTACTTTTCCAATCTCTAGCACTTGCTCACTCTCATAGGATTTAAAAACAGACCATTCACCTGTATGATATTGCATTACATATTCTTCATCTATATATTTTTGAGGCAAAATAAAATTCTCTTCCTCTCCATTAGCAATAATATAGCTTTTTCCTATAACAGGTGTTCCCGGAAAATTTTTATTTTCAGTCTGAAAAACTGTAGTTCCTGTCACTTCTCCTTGGATTGTCAAAGTTCCTTCTTTATCTAAAACAAGAATTCCTGCTGCATTGGTATCATTTTCTCCGGTAAAATCTCCAGTAACTGTTACATTTACCACTTCACTAAAATCTATACAAGAATTTTCCTGCAAAACAATATTATGAAGCCGACTGGTCTTTGGCATCAGATAAGCATTATCTTTTAAAATCAATGTTCCAACCCCGTCTATAAATGCTCTGGAAATAGAACATCGTGTAACAGTTAATGTTGTTTCATTATTTCCAATAAAATTAGTGGCATTTGCATGATTAAAATACGATTTTCCATTTCCGATTAAAGATATTTCTGCAGAAGAATTATAATCGGTATAAATGCCCCCCCGTATCGTAACCAGATTATCCAATATCAAACTGGCACTCTCTGTATATGGGACATCTTGATGTCTTCCTTCTGTATGTCCCATATAGATATCTTGAAACATTGTCTTTTTATTAGCGTTTTTAATTGTTAAAACTGCATTTGAACCAATCGAAGTATTTTGATAGCCTCCTGCAAAAACAGTCGGCAGCAATTCAGATTCTGAACCGCCTAATGGTCCAAATGCTCCTGCTGCTCCCTCTAAATAAGTACTGACATTATCTAAAACCAAACTATGGCCTGCCAAAAAAATCTCTCTATGAGGCACACTTCCTAAAGCATCTGAAGACTCAAATATTAATTCAATATTTTTAAAAGTAACATTATCGCCTCCAAGCTGAATCGGGCAGCGGCAGTTTAAGGTACTTCCCGGTGTTCCTTCTATTGTAGTTCCTGCAGGAATCACAACCGGCAACATTCTTCCGTTTGCTTCTGCTTCTGTTCCTATTGTTATAAGCCCACTTACAATAATAGTTGATGCTCCCTGTTTTAATGCCTCTGTAAACTGTTTCGTAGTCGTAACAGTAACACTGCTTTCACCAGTTAAAACAACAGCGGAAGAAGACAGCGGCGGCTGATTCGCCGATATAGGCGGGACTTGAACTAGAAGCAGTGAAGCAGAAAGTAAAGTACTTAATAACTGCTTCCTTCTTAATTTTGATTTCATTTTATTCTCCTTTCTTAAATATAAAAACCTGTCTTTTTCCAACTTATTTTTTAGTAAAAGACTGGTAGGTGGATGCATCACCTTGCCAATATCAACTTTGATATAAAAATGGTATGCATAGATATAATAAAACAATTTCTTATGACTTATTTTACCATATAAAAATTGTTTCGTATAGCATTATTTATAAAACCTCTATTATAAACCAATCTCTACTTTAATAGCACGCTGCATAACAGAATACACACTGGCTGATGAAAAAGATAAATCCAAATACTCCTTTTTCCTATCGCAGATAAAAAAGGAATTTTACAGCAAGCTATCTTTTTCCATAAAGGATATCTTATAAAAATTTTATAAAAGAAATATCCGCATAAATACAAAAATATCCATGGGAATATAGGAAAATAGTCACTAGAATAAAATCCCGGAAAAGGAAATCCAAATGGCGTCAAAACTTTAATAGAATAAAAAAATTTTGGAACTTGCATCTGCATAAAATCTCCTATTCCAAGATAACCATATTGTATCTGCCTCGATAAAAAAAACAGAAAAAAACACCCCATTATCCCCCAAATAGGCGAAACTTTTTTTAATATTTTCTGAAGCGGAAATAAAAATAAAACCGCACATCCTATAAAATTTAATATTCCAAACCATATCGCTTCTGTCGGAATCACTGTCAATGTAAAAAAAGACAATAACAAACCATATACATTCAGCAAAATTCCTCTCCACAAATTTCTATCCACTGCCCATGTCCAAACAAATCCTGAAATAAAAATAAATATCCAGCAAATCATCTGCTGCCAAAAATAAACTTTTGGCAAATGATACCATAACGGATTCTTTTCATAAATAATAAATACATCATATAAAAAATGAAACAGTACCATATTTACAACAGCAAATCCTCTTATACCATCAACCAAAAAATACCGTGTTTCTTGTGTCTGCATAAAATCACTCCTTTGCTAAACTGTTTTATTCTTCTTTCAGTATAGCAAATAAAAAGTTCTGTTACGGCAGATTGAAAAAATTACACGTTTCCAAGTAAAAAATAAAATCATCCAACTTTCTTTCAAATTCCAGCATCCCCTTTATTTACTCTGCTGCTTCTAAAAATAAAAGTACACTGGCATAAAAAATACCATTTTGTATAGCCGTTGTCAAACTTCCATTATACTTTTCTGCAATCCTGCGAATATTTTTTAACCCAATCCCATAATCTTGAAACGATCCCGTTGCTAAATCTTTTTTCAAATACTTATTTTTTGTATTAATACAAAGTATTCCTCTATCATATTTCACCAAAATATATAGTATAGGCTCTGTTATATCTGTCAAAGCATTTAATGCATTTTCCAATAAATTGCTTAAAATTACATTAATATCAAAAGCAGAAATCTCTAAATACTCAGGAATCTGAATCTTCCATTCAATCTCTATTCCTAAATTTTTCGCTTTTAAAATCATATAATTTAAAATACTATCAATTTTTTCATTTCCAGAAACAACATATTCTTCACTATTTTCCATAAACGCTCCCATAGATACCAGATAATCTAAAGCAGCATCAGACTCCCCTTTTCCTATCATATCACTTAACATTTTTATATGATGTTTCATATCATGTTTTAAAGAACGAATATTCTGCTGTGACTGTTTTATTACAGCAAATTGATTTTCATAAATACTGATCTCACGTTCTAATGCTTCACGCTCTCTTTCCTGTCGAGATCGCCCCTCCTTTTCCAAAACAACCTCAAATATACCAAACAATAAAACCATAATAATCACAGCAATAAAATACTGACTACTACTAGTAACTGTTGAAAACAGTATAAAAACAATACTCCAATTTCCTACCCAATAAACGACAGGCAAAAAAACAGCCAAAAGCAAACGCCAGATTATTCTTCCTTTATAGCCAAACGACACCGCCAATAAAACCAGCCATTCCACCATAAGAAAAAAAATTTCCATTAAAGCTGCCCCCTGACCAATATGGGACAAACTCAAAATAAAACTCTCAAATATCCACAGTGCAGTAAAAACGGTTATTATTATTTTTCTAGAAATTTTATATTTTCCGATACAGATATGAAAATAACGCATATAAAGATAAATGCGAACTGCTTCTAATACTATAATCAAACTATTTATTATCAATTCTATTTCACTCTCCTTGGTACTTTTGAATTAAATTTTCCTTTATCACTTTTCGATATCTTTGACTGATTGGAAGAGTTATGCCGTTTGTCATCTCTATCGAATCATAATGATAAATCGAAACAAATGCTGTATTCACAATATAGGATTTATGAATCGTCCAAAACCCCTTACCCTCTACCTGTTTCCATACCTCATACATACTTCCATAAAACTCTTTCTTTCCTAAATCTGTATATACTTCAATCTTCCTGCCATTACACGCAAAATAATAAATTTCATCCAAATATAATCGATAAATAGACTTCCCTATATGAAAATAAAACTCTTTTTTATTAACTTTGCTTAATCTTATAAATTTTTCCAATATAAAAACTATCTTTTCTTTTGTAATCGGCTTAATTAAAAAATCCAACGGACGCACCTGAAACAAACTCATCGCATAAGTTTCCTTTGAAGAAATATAAACAATACTGATTTTTTCATTTCCGAGCTGTTCTCTGATCTGCTTTCCCACTGAAACACCATCTAACTGCAGTAACTGAATATCTAAAAAAATAAGATCAAAAAAACACTGTTTCTGAATAGAATAATAAAGTGCTTCTCCAGAATAAAATACTTCTGTTTCTATCTGTAAAGCACGACTATCTGCAAAATTTAAAATCATTTCTTCTATATCAGAACAAGTGCCCGTTTCATCATCACATATCGCAATCTGCATTTTTGTAATTCCCTCACTCTTTCCCATCATTATCTGATTAACAACAAGATTCATTTTATAAAATCACATAAAAAAACAAAAGGGATAATTTATGATTTTCATCAATAAAACTATCCCTATTTATCAAACAATTTTCAATTTTCTTTTCAAAATACTCTGCTGCCTTTTCCTTAGTTAAAGAATACTTTTTTATAACAAGCGTCTTAATCTTCTTATTCTCATACCCAAGTTCTTGAAGAGTTTCAATTAATTAACAAATTCCTCATTGTATTCCTTATTCTAATCCCTGTTTCTCTGCTTTTTTCTTTATTTCTGTTTCCATAACTTCAAATAAAACTTGATACATCTTACCATCTCCTCTTATTTCCCTTAAAATCTTTTTATTTACCTTTGCACTTCTTACTCCTTTGTTTCCCCTTATTCTAATTTTATTATAACATAATTCCTTTTCTTTTCAACCAAAAAATCTAATAAACTCAGGATAAACTTATAAATTGCTGATAGCATACGATTTTTATAGAAATGTTATTTTGTAAGTTTATTCGAAGCATAGAAAATAACAAGAAGTCTTTTAAAATTAAAGAATGGAAAGAGGAAACTAGAGGACTCCAGATTCGAAAACGGTGGGCAGCCTGCTGTTTTCGAATCTGACTGTTTCTTGACCCCGAAACAAAAAAGAACCGTATCCAAACGTTACTGAAAACTTGTTCTGTAATAAAATATAATTTCTACCGCTATCCAACCAACAGCGAGAGGTGGTTTGCTCTTGTTCTTTGACTGCGACTTCGGAGAACGGTTAGAAAGTCTTGGGCTTCTGCGGAAACACCTAGAATTTTTTGCATATCCTGCTTCTATGCAGGGTATGCAAAAAAA
>CAJUGZ010000112.1 GCA_910585855.1 uncultured Lachnospiraceae bacterium
GGAGGGCGAATTGCGCCCCGGTCTGTCCGGCTGGATCAAAGAAAAGGCAGAAGTCCTAGAACTTCTTACTTTTTGGAAACCGGAACAGCAGGCTGCCTACCGTTTTCGAATCTGGCGTCCTCCCTCCAAAAGACTTATGGAAGCTTTCCTTGATTTCCCTTGACATCCCGATCTACATAGGATAGAATAAATTTGTTTTCTATCTACTATAATAAAGCAAATTTGTAAGATATTGCAAATCTTATTTTATATAATACAATAATAGAAATCATTACGATATTTTAGGAGGTCTATTGTGTCACAATTAACTGATGAAATAACCAGACGAAGAACTTTCGCCATTATCTCTCATCCTGATGCCGGCAAAACTACATTAACCGAAAAGTTTTTACTCTATGGTGGTGCTATCAATCTGGCAGGATCGGTAAAAGGAAAAGCAACTGCCAGACACGCTGTATCTGACTGGATGGAAATTGAAAAAGAACGAGGCATCTCTGTTACCTCATCTGTACTGCAGTTTAACTATCATAATTATTGTATTAATATCTTAGATACTCCGGGACATCAAGACTTCTCGGAAGATACCTATCGTACTTTAATGGCAGCAGATTCTGCCGTAATGGTAATTGACGGTTCAAAGGGAGTAGAGGCTCAGACCAGAAAACTGTTTAAAGTCTGTGTGATGCGTCATATCCCAATTTTTACTTTTATCAACAAAATGGATCGGGATGCCAACGATACCTTTGATTTATTAGATGAAATTGAAAAAGAACTAGGAATTGCTACTTGTCCGATTAATTGGCCGATTGGATCTGGTAAAAATTTTAAAGGGGTCTACGATCGCAGTACAAAAAAAGTTATGCTTTTTTCTGATACAGAAAAGGGAACAAAAGAGGGAAAAGAAATAGAAATTGATATTAACAGTCCAGAACTTGCCACTTATATAGGAGAAACTGCAAAAACTGTTTTATTGGAAGAAATTGAACTGCTAGATGGTGCCAGCAGCGAATTTAACCAAAATCTTGTAGATAAAGGGGAACTTTCTCCTGTCTTTTTCGGCTCTGCTCTGACAAATTTCGGTGTAGAAACCTTTTTAAACCACTTTTTAAATATGACATCCTCTCCGCTTTCACGAAAAGCCGATATTGGAGCAATCGATCCATTAAATGAAAATTTCTCTGCCTTTGTCTTTAAGATTCAGGCAAATATGAATAAAGCACACCGGGATCGAATTGCTTTTATGCGGATTTGCTCAGGTAAATTTGATGCAGAAAAGGAAGTTTATCATGTGCAGGGCAATAAAAAACTTCGTCTTTCCCAGCCGCAGCAACTAATGGCACAAGAGCGAAAAATAATTGAAGAAGCCTATGCAGGTGATATTATCGGTGTATTTGATCCGGGAATTTTTTCTATCGGAGATACCATCTGTGCATCCCCTTCTAATAAATTTCAGTTTGAAGGAATTCCTACCTTTGCACCGGAACATTTTGCAAGAGTGCGTCAGATCGATACTATGAAACGAAAACAGTTTGTCAAAGGAATTTTTCAAATTGCTCAAGAAGGGGCAATTCAAATTTTTCAGGAAATTAACAGCGGTATGGAAGAAATTATTGTCGGTGTAGTGGGTGTTCTTCAATTTGAAGTATTAAAATACCGTTTGGAAAACGAATATAACGTAGAAATCCGTTTAGAACCGCTTCCTTATGAACATATTCGCTGGATTGAAAACCCGGAAGCATTTCCTATCGATCGAATTGTTGGTACTTCAGATATGAAAAAAATCCAAGATTTAAAAGGAAATCCACTATTGCTGTTTATCAATAGCTGGAGTGTAGGAATGACTTTAGATCGAAATAAAGGGTTAGTATTATCTGAATTTGGAAGAAATTGATTTTAGCTTGTCAGAATCCTCTGGCTTTTGAAATTTGGGAGGAAAGAGCAAAATGGAAAAGCCTAAAAAAACAGTTGCTGTTGTTGTTCCCTGTTATAACGAGGAAGATGTACTGCACATGTTTTATAAAGAAACACAAAAAATACTGAATACAATAAATGGATACGAATTTTGCTATCTTTTTATTGATGATGGAAGCCGTGATAAAACACTGTTGATTTTACGGGAACTTGCTGCTTTGGATCATCATGTGATATACCTGTCTTTTTCTAGAAACTTCGGAAAAGAAGCTGGTATCTATGCCGGTTTAAAACATGCCGATGCCGACTATGTTATTGTTATGGATGCGGATTTGCAGCATCCTCCGACACTGATTCCTGCTATGATACAGGCAGTTGAAGAAGGATATGACTGCTGTGCAGCTATGCGGCTTTCTAGAACAGGAGAGTCTAAAATCCGCAGTGCATTTTCCCGTACTTTCTACAAAATCAGCAATCGTCTGACCGATGTAAAAATGGAACAAAACGCTGTAGATTTTCGTATTATGTCCCGCCAGATGGTTGATTCCATTCTAGAACTTTCTGAAGTACAGCGATTTTCGAAAGGAATCTTTGCTTGGGTTGGTTATCATACCAAATGGATTCCCTATGAAAACGTAGAACGTCCTGCCGGCAAAAGCAAATGGAGTTTTTGGGGGCTGTTTAAATATGCGATTGACGGCATCACAGCATTTTCGATTGCACCACTGCGTTTGGTTTCTACAATGGGCTGTATTATTTCAGTCTTTGCATTTATTTATATTATTATCACGCTGATACAGACTTTAATTTTCGGAATTGACGTACCCGGATATGTTACAACACTATGCGCTGTATTATTTCTTGGCGGAATTATGGAACTTTCTATTGGTATCTTAGGAGAATATATCGGACATATCTATATGGAAGCAAAAGATCGCCCTATCTATCTGATCAAAGAAGCCAATCTGCCAAAAAGACGTGCAGCATCTTCTGGCACTGTTTACTCTGTGCAGAGAAATGAGGAAAACTATGATACAAACACTATGGAATAAATTTGTAAATCGGGAAACCATTTCTTATCTAATCTTTGGCGTCCTGACTACTATTGTAAATTACGCTGTATTTGAACTCTGCAACTTTCTGAGTATTCACTATTTAGTTGGCACTCTTATTGCATGGGGACTAGCTGTCATGTTTGCTTATATTACAAATAAACTATTTGTATTTGAAAGCAAAAGCTGGAAAAAAGAAGTAATTATAAAAGAATTATCTTCCTTTGTAGCCTGCCGTATTATTTCTGGACTTTTTGATTTAGGCTTTATGGCACTGGCTGTGGAACTATTAACCATGAATAAGTCAATTGCCAAACTGGTTTCTAATATATTTGTTGTAATTGCAAATTATATTTTTAGTAAATTGTTTATTTTCAAAAAATAAGATTGGGTTCTTTACGAGGAGAAAAATTATGAAAACCCTAAATAAATCGATTAAAAATCAATCAGAGGCAAACGCCCCTGCTTCAAACAAACATAAACAGTTTTATCATAACTGTTTTACCTTTATAAAAAAGCATCAGAATTATTTACTTGCTTTTTTTCTGCCGGTATTGATTCTTTTTTTGATCTATATTATCCGGGGAGTATATCCTTTTGGTGAACAATGTTTTTTAAGAAGTGATATGTATCACCAATACGCTCCGTTTCATGCTGCCTTTCTTGATAAATTACAAAATAGAGAAAGTCTTTTATACTCTTGGGATATTGGTATGGGTGTAAATTTTATCGCACTTTTTGCCTACTATCTCGCTACTCCGTTTAACTGGCTGCTGCTTTTTATTCCGCAGACAATCTTAATTGAAGTAATGAGTATCTTTATTTTTATAAAGGTTGGTTTAAGTGGTGTTATGTTTACTTACTACATAAACCACCGACCAGCATATTTTGAAAATACAGAAAAAACAAATGAACCTTTTTGCTCTCTTTCTGCAGTTGCTCTTTCTGTCTTTTACTCTTTATCTGCCTATATCTGCGCCTATAGCTGGAATCTAATGTGGTTAGACTGTATCTGGCTCTTTCCTCTTGTTATGCTTGGGTTAGAATGGCTGGTAAGAAAAAAAGAACAGCGACTTCTGCCGGGAAAATATCTCTATTGCATTACACTTGGATTATGTATTTTATCTAACTATTATATTGCAATTATGATATGTATTTTCTGTGTACTTTACTTTATTCTGCTTATTTCTACACAGCCAAATACTCTGCGGGATTTTCTAAAAAAATGTGGTCGTTTTGCTCTTTATTCTACTTTGGCAGGGGGATTTGCTGCCTGTCTGTTAGTACCGGAATATTTTGCATTAAAACTTACTGCTTCAGGAGATTTTAATTTTCCAAGCTCCTTCAGCCGTTATTTTTCAGTTCTTGAAATGATATCACGCCAGCTTATTATGGTAGAACCAGCTATCTTTTCTGCACATGAACCAAATATTTACTGTGGCATGATAATCTTTTTATTAGTACCACTATATGCTCTAAATCCAAAAAACAATACAAAAGAAAAAATCGGTCGTTTTCTTTTATTAGCTGTTTTTTACCTTAGTTTTAATTTAAATATTCCAAATTATATCTGGCATGGTCTTCATTTTCCAAACAGCCTTCCATGCAGACAGAGCTTTATCTTTAACTTTCTTTTACTGCTGATGTCTTATGAAGGGTTAAAAGATATCCGTGATTACAGCAATAAAGAAATCTATACAACACTTGGCGGATGCACCATACTTTTTTTAATTATTGAAGAAATATTTGCCGGGGATTCCTATCCCTATTATATTATCTATGTCAGTCTTGTTTTTCTTGCACTATATGCACTTTATTTTGGTCTTGTGCGAAACGGCAAGCTTCCTTCAATTGTCTGTTATGAAATTCTTTTTGTGCTGGTTACGGTAGAAGCCTTTACCAATACCGTTGCTACCAGCGTAAATACTACAGGGCGTACTTCCTATGTATCCGATAATCAGGCAATCTCTACTCTATTAGAAACAGCTTCTAATCTAGAAGAAGATTCTTCCTTTTATCGTATTGAAAAATTAAAACGCCGATCAAAAAATGATGCTGCATGGAGTCATTATCACGGAATGTCCCTATTCTCTTCTACTGCCAATGCCGGAGTCAGTGCATTTTTAAGCAGTCTTGGCGGAGAAAAATCGACAAATTCCTATGCTTATTATGGTGCTACTCCTCTTGTTGAAGCCATCTTTAATGTAAAATATGTACTATCCACTTCTGAAAATGAGGAAAATGCTACACGCACCTTTGTTGCCCGTGAAGATACTATGAATTTATACAAAAACCGTTATGCTTTATCTCTTGGATTTCTTGTACCTGCTACACTAGAAGAAAACTGGAATATCAAAGCTTCCAATCCTTTTAGTGTACAAAACAGTTTTGCCGATTTAGCCACACACCACTCTCCTCTGTTTTCTACCGTGGAGCATACCATATCGGAAAACAAACTTACAATAGATGTCCCTGTCGATCAGCATATTTATGTATATATTACTTCCAGCGGAGAAAATTTCAGTGTTACCTATGAAAAGCCGGACGGAACAAACAATTCTAAAAGCTTTTCCAGTATAAAGCAAAAATATATTTTTGATCTTGGTTACTGTACTGCCGGCACAAAAATACAATTAACTGCTAATGAACAAAGTACCATTCAGGGATATATTTATTCCTTAGATCTGGATCAAATGAATTCTTTTTATGAAAGCATGAAAGAAAATTGTATGACAGTATCCGAATATGACGATACACATATTACTGCTTCTGTTACAGCAAAAGAAAATTGTGTTTTATTTACCACTATCCCTTATGAAAAAGGATGGACTGTTACAGTAGATGGGGAAAAAATAGAAACATTTGCCTTTAAAGATGCATTTCTTGCTTTTGAAATGAAAAAAGGAAACCATCAAATTCAATTTTCCTATTCCCCTTATGGAATGAATATCGGAATCGGAATATCACTTGTAAGCCTTTTTATCTTCTGCGGTTTGATATATTATAATAAAAGACAAAATTCTTCTAAATCTTTTAAAAAAGAAGCAAAACTTACTTCTGAATAAAAAACTTTACCAAAGTTAATACACACAGATAAAGTCTGAAAAAAAGTCTACTTTAAATAATAGACCTTTTTCAGACTTTATCTATAGTGTATCAACTCCAACTTTCTAAACTACCACATTACTGTCCTTTATTTGCCCGTTTTGATAATCAAATGCATTTTCCAATGTAGTCCGACTAATTGCTTCTAGTGCCTCTTCTGTTAAAAATCCCTGATGAGAAGTCATAATTACATTAGGAAAAGATAATAATCGGGCTGTTACAGAGTGTTCCAAAATATCATCCTCTCTATTTTCAAACACATTATCCGTTTCTTCCTCATATACATCCAAGCCAACTCCAAAAAATTTCATATTGCGGATTCCTTTTATCAAATCCTCTGTTTTAATCAATGCACCTCTTGATGTATTCACCAAAACTACATTCTTTTTCATTTTTTCTATCGTACTTTCTTGTATTAAGTGATGTGTTTCTTTTGTCAATGGACAATGTAAAGATATTAAATCGCTCTCTGCAAATAAAGTATCCAAATCTACATATTCCACAAAATCTAATTCTGGATTTTGATATTTATCATAAGCAATTACTTTCATTCCAAACCCTCTGCAAATACGGCACATTGCTGCTCCTATTTTACCTGTTCCAATAATGCCCGCCGTTTTTTGATAAAAATTGATTCCAGTCAGCCCTACTAAACTAAAATTATTTTCACGTACTTTAATATATCCTTTATGAATATGACGATTAACTGCCAGTGCAAGTCCCATTGCATGTTCTGCCACTGCCTCTGGTGAATAACCCGGTACACGCAATATTGTTATCTTATGTTTTTTTGCCTCTTCCAAGTCAATATTATTAAACCCTGCACAACGCATTAAAATTAAATGAATTCCTTTATCCGCCAATATCTGAATTGTTTTTGTTCCGATATCAGAACTTACAAAGGCACATACTGCATCACATCCATCTGCAAAATGCGCAGTAGATGGCAATAAATCATTTTCTAAAAATTCAATTTCAATTCCATTATACTCAGATAAAATTGCTTCAAATGATTCTTTATCATATTTTTTGGTATCATAAAATAAAATTTTCATAATAATTTGCCCTCTTTTCCCTAAACTATCATATAATTTAAAATACAAAATTATTATATACTGCTTTTTTATTTTATATACCAAATAACCCCCTTTTGCAAAATATTAAAATCTTTAAAAGAATAAAAATGCCGTAACTCTTAAAGTTACAGCATTTCAACGTCCCCGAGACGACTTGAACGTCCGACCTATCGCTTAGGAGGCGATCGCTCTATCCAACTGAGCTACGAGGACTTAAATAAAAAAACAATATGTTTTCTTTAGACAACTGATAAAAATAAACATATTTTCAATACGTTCGTAATTATAACATAATTTATTCTCTTCCGTCAATCCCGTTTAAAAAAATTATTCCTAAGTTATCAACAAAATGTTGAAAAGTTCTGTTCATTATGTTGATAACTTCTTCTCTTTTATATAATTGTTGATAACTTTTTGATTTTCTCTCTAATTTATCAAAATAAAAATCAACACTTTTACCCAGTGCATTGAAAATTAAATAAAATTAGCATATAATAAAAAAGAAGATCATCAGCTTTTGATTTTCAATAAATAAAAAACATAAACTTACATATAGGAGGTAAATTTTATGTATCAGTTTACAGATGATTGTTATATTGGCATCCCTGAATTAGATCAGGAACACCTTAAATTATTTCAGATGCTCAATGATGCAGTCAGCGCAATGAAACAGCCATCCACTGATAAAGTAGCTTTAGCAAATCAATTATTAAATGGTCTTAAGGATTATACAATTACCCATTTCACCCATGAAGAAGCCTATATGGAAAAACACAATGATCCTGAACTGCCGCAGCAAAAAAAGGAACATGCTGCATTTATAACAAAAGTAAATTCCTATTCTTTAGAAAATTGTACAAATGAAACCGCAGAACAAATTATGCAGGAACTGATTTCTTTCCTTGTTCGCTGGCTTTACCGTCATATCTTAAGCAGTGATATGATGATTGGAAAGCTTCCTGTCTATACAGAAAAACAAAAAGCCATTGAAGAGGCTCTTACATTCTCTTCCAAATATTATACAAATATTGCTTTTATTGATGAAGAGCATAAAAAATTATTTGATATTATCCGAGAAGCATATCTGCTTATTGAAGATCAATTTCTTCATGATAAATACGATAAAATTATTGAAATTCTAAATAAATTAAAAGACTATACAACATTTCATTTTCAGCATGAAGAATCTTATATGGAAAAAATTCATTATTCTGGTCTAGATATACAACGTCGTGCTCATACTATTTTTGTAGATCGTTTAGTAGAAATTACATACACCGACTTAAATAAAATTGATGAAAACCAAGAAGAATACCTTCACGAATTATTAGACTTTCTATTAACATGGCTGTCAAACCATATTTTAAAATTAGACAGTCAGATTCCTTCCGAATAAATTAAAGTAAAGCTGTCATATTATTATCTAATACAAAATATGACAGCTTTTTCTTTACATCTTTCGATTCATTCCTATAAATTCCATTCCTTTTTCTTTACTTTGTGCTGATTTATTAGCATTTACTCCATTAAAAGAAATCATCTTTTTTCCTTGGTAAACCAAAATACCTCTTTCATATACATAGTTGTCCCATATGTCATTTCTGTATTTTTCGCCACCAATTTTGCTTTTTCAGAAATTTTATAAAATTTTCCAAAAATCAAATACCATAAATTCTCTTTCATTCTTTCTCCTTTCTTGTTCCAATGTTTCCCTTTTTATATTTTACTTCTTTATTTTTAATTTTTTTCTAATATATTATATCATGGATTAATACATAAATCTATTACGAAAATAAGGATATAAATTGACAAATATAGAATCAAAATGATATGATAATCCCATACTATATTTATTCTTTTATAAAAATCTGGAAGAAAGGATACCAGCAAGTGAATTATATTGTCTTGGATTTGGAATGGAATCAAGGTACAAACAGAAAATATCAGGAAAAACCAGATCTTCCCTTTGAAATTGTAGAAATTGGTGCAATTAAATTAAATGAAGCCTGTGAACTAATTGATACATTCCATGCAATAGTAAAACCAACTGTCTATTTAGAAATAAACAGCCATATTGAACAGATTACCCATGTCAGTATAGAAGATTTAGAATCCGGTATAAATTTCAAACAAGCTGCCTGCTCTTTCTTAGACTGGTGCGGCACAAACTATCGTTTTTGCACATGGGGCTCTATGGATCTAACAGAATTGCAGCGTAATATGACCTATTTTCAGCTTAAACAAACATTAGAAAAACCACTATTTTATTACAATATCCAAAAGCTCTACAGCATTTGCTACAGTGACGGAAAATCTCGTATCAGTCTACAAAATGCAGTGGATACCCTAAACATTGACAAAGTTATTCCCTTCCACCGTGCAGATGCAGACACTTATTATACTGCCCTTATTATGCAGACTTTAAATATGGAAAAAGTAAAAAAATATATTTCAGTCGATTATTACCATGCACCCACTTCCCATAAAGAAGAAATATATCTTACTTTTGACACCTATTCTAAATATGTATCACGTACCTTTGATACAAAAGAAGAAGCTATGACAGACAAAGGGGTCACTACAACTTCCTGCTACCTCTGCCGAAAAAATATAAAGAAAAAGATTCGTTGGTTTTCCTATAACAACCATACCTACTACAGCTTAATGTATTGCAATATCCATGGCTGGGTAAAAGGAAAAATTCGTATAAAAAAAACCGATACCGGAAAACTCTTTGCTATAAAAACACTAAAAATCACAGACGAAGAAGGCGCACAGCAAGTTTATCAATGGCAGGAAGAAGTCCGTGAACGCCGCAGAAACAAACGAAAAGGAAATGAATTAAATACCTAAATCAATAAAACCTGTTATTGTAGTCCACTCTGCTATAACAGGTTCTATTTTATCTTACTCCAAATTCCATTCCTCCCTATAATATCGCTCCATCTCTTCCCGTAAAGTTTCCATTGTAATCTCTTCTCTATCCCTATCCCCTATTAAAAACTTCCATAATTCAAATACACTGGCTGAACAACTCTCTTCAAAAGTACGAATCCTGCTTTCACTCGTATTACAATAAACCAATAACACACTATCCTTTAAATATGTATTCAAATTCTCTGTATAAGAAATCAAATGTTCAATCGGAAACTCTATATTTTGACCACTTTTATTGGTATAAGAAAAATGCCCGCTATCCTCTGCTACAACTCTTTCTTCCCCTTCTCCAAATACCTTTCCCAATGTAGATGCCAAATGCCCATCCCGTATTTCTCCAATTTCTTCTTGCTTACCTGTCAGATAAAACACCCGATAATTATAACAGCCATGCCCCATAATACTATAATCACTATTCCAAATCAAATAATCCTCCCCATTTTTATTCAGCAGATAAAGCTGTCCGTTTTCTGGATGTATACCGGAAAACGCCTTTTCCCAAATACAAGTTCCATTAAAATTTATTCCATCCTCAATTAACCCATTTCCATCATAAACACTGACATAACACCTTTCGCATCCCTCCAATAATTCTTTTACTGACTTTCCCTCTTCCCAACTAGGATAGTAAATCCTACTCACAATCTTATCCATCACCCCATCATGTGTTAAATCCGCCTCCTCCACATTTACTACAATCTCATTCCATTTTACAGTGTCTTCCGCCGTCTGTTCTAATTCCATTCCCTCTGTCCATACCTCTTTATAATACTTTTCCATGGTTTCTCTAAGACTTTCTATAGTAAAATCATTACCATTGTTATATTCTTTCAGCCAGTCCCATGCATCAAACACATTTATTGTACATTCTTCCTCAAAAGTACGAATCTTTGCTCCTTGCTCCACATCTGTATAAACCAGTAATATACTATTTTCTAATTGCTGTCTTAAATCCTCTGTATAAGCAATCATCTCATCAATAGGAAATGTTCCTGTCCCACCTCCGGGGGCTGTATGATACATAGTAAATTTCACTTCATTTTCTTTTTCTACAACCTCCTTACACTCCTCTGTAAAAGAAATAACCTGATACCGAAAAACTGCAGCACCCTGCCATATCCCATTCGAAACAGAAAGCAAACAATTCTTTCCATTATAAGTTGTTAAAAATAACCATCCATTTCCAGCATGTGCTGTCGCATAGTCCTTTTCCCAAATACAGTTTCCTTCTACTATCCTTCCATATGGCACAACAGGCATCCCGCTTCCCAAATACTCCACAATATTCTTTTCCTCTGGTGCAATTTCCTTTTCTGTCAAGCCATTTCCATCATAGATACAAACCTTACAAAAACCTCCTGTCCATTGGCAGTCTGTCTTTTTTCCCTGCATTTTATCCTCATTTGAATAATAAATTTTACTTACTGCTTTATCCATTACACCATCCTGTGTAAAATCCACCTCTTCTATATTTACTATGTCCTCAATCATATAAATTTCTGGAAATGCTGTCTGCTCCAAACCAATCTGCTCATCAATCAAAGATTCTTTGTTATCTTCTTCTAAAATCATAGAATCCATTTCCAGCCTATCTATTTCCTTCTCCACAGTATCCCCCATCTGACTTTCACAAGAACCTATCATCCCCACTCCAAATACCACCATTCCCAAAAATCCAACTACCATTCGTCCTATCTGTCTTCTTTTCTTCATCTCCCATTATCTCCCACGCCGTCTATGCCATTCATTCCAAAAAGCAATATATCCATCCCGATCTATCTTATCCTGTGGAAGAATTTTTGGAGAACATCGCTGATAAAATGCTTCCACTATATCCACAAACTGATAAACAATCTGACGATATTCCGACAACGGCAAAATTGTTTCCTTTCCTGACAAAGTTACAATTCGAACCTGATTTTCCCTATGAAAAACCGACCAATCAATTCCATTTGAACATCCAATAATATCCACAGTATCCAACTTCTCATCTCTGGCATAAATAGAAAATCCGCAACAAGGCAGCATCTGTTCTTCCTCTCCTAAAATATGATCTTCTGAAATCGACTTAAGTAAATATAAAGCAGATGCACTTACCGTAGCAAAATACTCAAAAACCTCTTCTCCAATCCGCACTACCACATGTCCATGTGCACATAAATCCTCTGGATTATCTGCCTTACCATCAATCCATTCCAATTCATCCACATCAATCTGAAACATTTACAAACCCCTTCCATTTCCAAATTTTAATATTTTTTATTATAACACTCCCCGCAAAAACAAGCAAATCATAGGAAAAAACTACTTCAATAAATCTTTTGAAAATTAATTCCTGATCCATGTTATTTTTTCAAAGAGGACGCGGGAGGCGGTTTGCTTCTGTCCTTTGCCTGCTCCGCTCCAAACGGTAAGAAAGTCTA
>CAJUGZ010000113.1 GCA_910585855.1 uncultured Lachnospiraceae bacterium
TGCAGGGTATGCAAAAAAAGGGGCGTGTTTAGCCCGGAGAATAGGGAAGAGGATGCTTTATGGTTGGTAAAATCCTTCCTTATATCTGTTTCGTTTCGGCTGTAGTGAGGGCGAATTGCGCCCCGGTTCGTACGGTTGGATGAACCGAAATCAGAAGCCCTAGACTTTCTTACCGTTTGGAGCGGAGCAGACAAAAAACAGGAGCAAACCGCCTCTTGCGTCCGGTGAAAGCCAAAGCCAATTCTTTCTGGCAGGAATTTTATTTTTCTTGACATTTCTTTTTTTTTATTATAAAATAGTTCGAAATAGAACAAAAAGGAGGAAAAGATGATACCTTTTAATCTCTGGGAACATCAAAATGTGATAAAGACTTTTTATGCAAAATGTGTGGAAAAGGTTTGTGAAGTACATCGGATTACACGGATGGAATTGGATATTCTTTTGTTTTTAGCGAATAATCCTCTTTTTGATACGGCATCGGATATAGTAGAGGTGCGCTGTTTGTCGAAGTCGCAGGTATCGGTTTCTATTAAGATGCTGGAAGAGAAGGGTTATCTTAGAAAAGAATATATAAAGGGAAATCGAAAGACGATACATTTAGTAATTTGCGATTTGGCTTTGCCGATTATTGAGGATGGAAGGGCGGCACAGGAATGTTTTGGAGAGGCTATGTTTGCAGGTATTTCACGGGAAGAGATAGAGATGATGAAGCGGTGTCACCAGCGCATTTTGGAAAATATTTATTCTTATCGAAAGGAAGAGAAAAACGATGTATAAATTATGGATCTGTTTTTTGGCAGGGCTTGGTGCAGGACTTGGAACAGGGTTTGCGGGAATGAGTGCGGCTGCGGTAATTAGTCCGATGTTGATTACTTTTTTAGGGCTTCCAGCATATGAGGCAGTGGGAATTGCATTGGCAAGTGATGTTCTTGCAAGTGCAGTCAGTGCTTATACTTATGGAAAGAATAAAAACCTTGATATACGCAATGGTATGGTTATGATGATTGCGGTGTTATTGTTTACATTGGTAGGAAGCTGGACGGCAAGTCTTGTGCCGAATACTACAATGGGAAGTTTTTCTGTATGTATGACATTGCTGCTTGGAATTAAATTTATAGTAAAACCGGTTATGACAACAAAAGAGAGTATGAATAAAGTAAGTAGAAAAAAGAGAGTGGTACAGTCAATTATCAGTGGTACAGTCGTTGGATTTATTTGTGGTTTTGTTGGAGCTGGAGGCGGAATGATGATGCTATTGATTTTGACAAGTGTATTGGGATATGAGTTAAAAACTGCAGTTGGAACAAGTGTATTTATTATGGCATTTACGGCTTTTACCGGGGCGGTAAGTCATTTTGTAATTGGGGGGATGCCGGATATAGGGTGTTTGTTTTTATGTGTAGCGTTTACCTTGCTGTGGGCAAAAATTGCTGCAAAGTTTGCTAATAAGGCAAGTGCGATTACTTTGAATCGTGCTACCGGAGTTGTACTGGCTGTATTGGGGAGTGCAATATTGGCAGTAAATTATTTGAAATAAAAAATAGAAACAGTCAGAGTTTTTAAGAGGATTGGGAAGCAACGCTTGAAAATCAGTTACATAGTTTATTAGGTGTCTGATTTTCAAGCGGTACTTTCAAGGAAAAATCCTGTGTATTATTTAAAAGTTATTTCTGAATAGATTCTTATTACTTTTCACCGTATAAAGATTTATGAATCTGTATGGTTTTTACAATGGTTTCTAATAGTAAAGGAACATCAATTGGTTTGGTTAAATGAGCATCCATACCGCTTTCAATGGATTTTCGCTTGTCGCTTTCAAATGCATCCGCTGATAAAGCAATAATCGGAATTCGTGACAGTGTAGGATTTTTTAGTTTTCGAATGGCTCTTGCTGCTTGTCTTCCATCCATAATCGGCATTTGAATATCCATTAAAATCAAAGCAAATTCACCGGGCATAGAACTGGCTATTTTATCGATAGCGATACTGCCGTTTGTGGCAGTTTCAATCTGAAATCCAATGCCTTGGAGAATCTCTGTTTCAATTTCTAAATTAATTTCATTGTCTTCTACTAAAAGAATCGTTTGTGCCATTAGCTGAGAGAGGGTTTCTTCTGAATCAATGGCAAACGGAAGGGGACGGTTTTGAATACGAAGGCGGAGGGTTACAATAAATTGACTGCCTTCTCCTACAACACTGTGGACTTCAATTTTTCCGCCCATCATTTCGATAATGTTTTTGGCAATTGTAAGACCGAGTCCTGTACCGGGGACACCGCTGAATGTTGTATTTTTTTCTCGTTCAAATGGTTCAAAGATATGGGCTAGAAAATCTTGTCCGATTCCAATGCCGGTATCTTCTACAATAAACTGATAGATTGCATAGTCATTTGGCAGTTTTTCTAATTCTGTTAAAGTAAGAGTGATACTGCCATTGTTTTGTGTATATTTTACGGCATTATTTGTTAGATATAAAAGTATTTGTTTTAATTTATCGTGATCTCCGTATATATCACAGTGCTCTAGATCAGCGGAGTTTAGAGAAAATGTAATATTTTTTTCTTTTGCCTGAAAAATTAAAGATTTTTGTACTTCCTGCAAAATATCACAAAGATTACATTCCGATTCGCTGATACGGATATCGTTGGCTTCTGTCCATGCAATTTCTAATACATTGTCGATTAAATCTAAAAGCTGTTTGCTTGCAATATCTATTTTTTCTAAGTATTGTAAAACGATATCTGTATTTTTACTATGTTTTTTGGCAAGTGCGGTATAGCCAAAGATGGCATTTAATGGAGTCCGCATATCATGGGACATATTAGAGAGAAAGGTATTTTTTGCAGTAATTGCTAAATTGGCATTGTTTAAAGCTTCTTCAAACATCTGTTTTTGTTCCATTTCCCGCCGAACTTCATCATCTACTCTTCGATAACCCATAACAACTTGAGAGATATGTTTTTTATGTCCTACGTTTACAATTCGTAATTGAAGATATTGTAGTTCCTCTCCATTTATAACCCGATAATTGATATAATAGGTTTTATTTGCGGATAATTTTTTGCGAATATATTCTGGAGTAGTCATTTTGGCAACCATTTCCTGATCTTCTGGATGAACCCATGCATGGATATAATTTTTATTAAATTCGGTAAATCCGTTTGGCGGAAGGTTGTGCTTGAATTGATGTTCGGTTCGATTGCTTAAACGATATGGAAGGATTTTATTTATGTTTAAATCGACATAAAGAATCGTTTCATAATTGATGCTAAGTCCTTCAATAACTTCTAAACGGCGTAAATGTTCTTGATTGATTAATTTTCTTTCTTTGTCATATTCTTCCATTAGGTTTTGCAGACGTTTTTCCTTTTGGATTTTTTCATTTAATAAGGTGGTCTTTTCTAGTGTTTCTCGGTTCTTTTTTTCTGTTATATCAATGATAAAGACATAGTAAATATTTCCTAGTGATTCACTTTGGATAAAATGTCCGTAATCTTCTAGCCAGCGTACGGAACCGTCTTTTCGAATAATTCGGTATTCAACATAGTCTAGGTCGTTGTAGCTGCCGAAAATTTGTTCTTTAATGCTTTGCTCTGCTTTTGCCAAATCTTCTGGATGTATCATTCCTTGAAAGGAATTTCCGGTTAATTCTCGAAATTCTTTGATAGATTGGCATTGGAAGATATGAAGCAGTGCTTTGTTGGCATAAATAATTTCTTCTTCCTTGTCGGCATGATAGATTAATACTCCGCCGGGCATTTCATCTAGAAAACGGATAACTTCATATGCGGTTTGGAGTTTTTGTGAGTTTGGCAGAGAAGTTTTTGATTGTTCTTTTTCTTCTAGCAGGCAGTCTAAATTGGCGGTTGTATTCTTTTCAGTTTCTAATAAAGTAAAAATATATTCAATTAGGTTATGCGTGGTATTTGGTTCGTTCATGATAATAGTCCTCCCGAAGTCTTTCGGTCAAATTTTACCATAAAATAATGAATTTGTCATTTATTTTTTATTTGATCTTTAATTAGTCTTTTGGAGAGAGGACGCCAGATTGGAAAACGGTGAACAGCCTGCTGTTCCAATTCTCCAAAAAGTAAGAAGTTTTAAGACTTCTGCAGTTCTATGCATCCAACCGGACAGACCGGAGCGCAATTCGCCTGCATGGCAGCCAAAACAAAACGGACATCCCAAACGAGTTCTTCTGCTATAAAATAATCGCTTCTCAAAACACATGCAGGCTAAACACGCTCCTTTTTTTTCACATACTGCATGGAAGCAGTATGTGAAAAAAATCTTAGATTTTTCAGCAGAAGTCAAGAACTTCTAACTTTTCTCCAAAGTCACTGCAGGCTGTCCACCGTTTTCCAATCTGGCTGTTTCTTGACCCCGAAACAAAAAAAGAATTTTATCTAAACTTTTATATTTCATAAGAATTTTTAAATATAACAAAAAAGCATGTAAAGTTAGAAAGTTTTTATTGTATATGATTTAAAAAAATCGAAACATGAAATAGGCTTTTAGAAAAGTTTGGATATGATTGCTTAGATTTATTGAAGAAGGAAGATAAAATTGGGTTGCAAGAGTTCGCTCTTATTACAAAAGGAACAGGAGGAAAGAAAAAATAATCCTCCACTTTACAATATAGAATTTTGATTGATGACTAAATTTTGAGTAGTTCTTTATATCTTTTATCGGGCTTCGTTTCAGCAGTATGCAAAGTATGACCAGAAGAAAGTAACGTGTCAATGCCTTAAGTCGAGCTACTGCCATTTCTATAGGTTTTTTATGAAACATGTTAAATCACTATTTGTATTGTGTCAATTCTCTAAATCGGGTTATTTATGTAAAGGTATTATATCAGAGGGGTGGGTGGGATTGCAATATAAATTTCCATGCAGATTTGTAAGATTTTGTTGAAATATCTGCTGAGGCATGATAAAATTACTTTAGGTTCTGCCATTGATGGTAGGCGGTTTGCCCTCTCCGGAGGGACTGTGACCCTCCGTTTACATAGAAACCCGAAAGGGAATCTAGGAAAGGAGGGCGTGTGTTATGTTGACTATAGAAAGTCTGATAGCGGTGCTGGCGTTATGTGGTACTTGCTTCAGTATTGGATATACGATAGGATTTCATCATGGAAAAACACAGAAATAGCCGCCCCGGACTGATAAACTGAGCGGCTGTTTCTAAGCTGATTATATTCGGGCCAACCGTCTATCGGTAGTTCCCAGAGGGTGTCTGTTACCAGCAGATACCCTCTTTCTTTATTGCTATTGTAGCATATGTCATTTTGAAATGCAAGATTCTATGAAAATATTTTTGTTCGCCCGAGTTTGCTACTTCATTATGCTTAAAATAGATTGCAAATTGTGGATTTTTGCCTGTAATAATCGAAAGGTTTAAATTTTATGAAATTTTGTGTTGCATTTCGTGTTGCATTTTATTGAAAAATGGTTTAAAATAAAGAGAAAATCTTCTGTATTTTGAAAGAATAAGTATAAAAAAACCAGTATTTATGAGCAACTCTTGTAAATACTGGTTTTTAATAAAGTGCAGTTGACGGGACTTGAACCCGAACCCACCTACATGGACATGAACCTGAATCATGCGCGTATGCCAATTCCGCCACAACTGCTTATAAAATAAAAACTTTTATCACAGTTTTTGTTTTTTAACTGCGACATCGTTAGTTTATCATAAGTTTTAGAGAAAATCAAGAGGAAATTGAAAAAAATCCTTTGAATTTAGTAGTTTTTTTTTAAGTTTTATGGTAGAATAAAAAATTGTATGGGTTTCTACTGGAAAGATTGATTTTGGCAGCAGGATTGCAGTAGTCAAAAGCAAAAGTTCGTGCTATACTGATAATATCGTTTAATATCGTTAATAAATAAATGAGAGAATATAGAGGAAAGGATGGGGCGGTATGAATATCCGGGAGCAGCAGGAAGACTATGAAAGGCAGTTTCTAAGCCCTTATGCCGCACATAGTGTGGATTCAAAGGGACGGGATCGACAGGAAGAACTGTGCGATATGCGTACTGTTTATCAAAGGGATCGGGATCGAATTCTGCACAGTAAATCCTTTCGGCGTCTGATACACAAAACACAGGTTTTTCTTTCACCGGAGGGCGATCATTATCGTACCAGACTGACACATACTTTGGAGGTTTCTCAGATAGCCAGAACGATAGCACGTTCTCTTCGTTTAAATGAAGATTTAACGGAGGCAATCGCATTGGGACATGATTTGGGGCATACGCCGTTTGGACATACAGGGGAAGCGGCATTAAATGCAGTTTGTGAAATTGGTTTTCAGCATCAGGAGCAGAGTGTTCGTATTGTAGAATTTTTGGAAAAAGGAGGACGGGGGTTGAATTTGACTAAAGAGGTGCGAGATGGCATTTTAAATCATAAAACCAATGCACATCCATCTACTTTAGAAGGTCAGGCAGTCCGGCTTTCTGATAAAATTGCTTATATTAATCATGATATTGATGATGCAATTCGTGGAAAGATATTGACAGAAGAAGAGATTCCGAAAAAATATACAAAGATTTTAGGAGCAACTGTAAAAGAGCGGTTAAATCATATGATACATGATGTCGTCAGGCAAAGTACAGGAAAGCCGGAAGTTGTTATGTCATCAGAGTTTGCAGAGGCAATGGCAGGCTTAAGGCAGTTTATGTTTGAGTATGTTTATACCAATGCTTCTGCCAAGAGTGAAGAGAAAAAGGTAAAAAATATGATTACTGCTTTATATTACTACTATCTAGATAACATAGAATTGCTTCCTGCCGAATATATATATATGATGGAAGAAAAAAACCAGACAAAGGTGCGGGTAGTTTGTGATTATATTGCCGGGATGACGGATAGTTATTCGATTGCAAAATTGAAAGAGATATTTGAGCCAAAGGCATGGAAAGCAGAATAGAAGAAAAAAGATACAAAAAAGAGAATATAAGATTGGTTTTTCCTAGATAGGGAATGTGAGAGATCATTGGAATCAAAAGAAAGGATATCGATCATGCGTTATTCGGAAAATCTGATAGAAGAAGTTCGAGAGAGAAATGATATTGTGGATGTGATTTCTAATTATGTACAGTTAAAGAAAAAGGGAAGTACCTATTTTGGACTGTGTCCGTTTCATAGTGAAAAATCACCTTCTTTTTCTGTTACGCCGGCAAAACAGATGTATTACTGTTTTGGCTGCGGTGCAGGGGGAAATGTTTATACATTTTTAATGGAATATGAAAATTTTACCTTTCCCGAGGCAGTGGAATATCTGGCGGAACGCTGTGGGATGCCGCTTCCTAAGATGGAGGAGGAAAGCCCGGAAGCAAAAAAGGAAGCAGATCGAAAAACTAGTCTTTTAGAAATTCAAAAGGAAGCAGCACGTTATTTTTATTATCAGTTAAAATCGCAGCGGGGTTCTTTAGGGATGGCGTATTTAAAAAAACGTCAGCTATCCGATACAACGATTACAAAATTTGGTTTGGGTTATTCGAATAAAACAAGTAATGATCTGTATCTTTATTTGAAAAAGAAAGGTTATTCTGATGAATTATTAAAAGAATCTGGGCTTGTTACAATAGAAGAACGGGGGACATATGATAAATTTTGGAATCGAGTGATGTTTCCGATTATGGATGTAAGAAACCGGGTAATTGGATTTGGCGGAAGAGTAATGGGAGATGGAGAACCGAAATATCTAAATTCTCCCGAAACAAGGATTTTTGACAAAAGCCGAAATTTATATGGGATAAATGAGGCAAAAAATTCCAGAAGACCGAATTTTATTATCTGTGAAGGATATATGGATGTGATATCACTGCATCAGGCGGGCTTTACTAATGCGGTGGCTTCTTTGGGAACAGCATTTACTTCAGGACAGGCTTCTTTAATTAAACGTTATACAAAAGAGGTGCTTTTAACTTATGACAGTGACAAAGCAGGAGTAAAGGCAGCACTTCGGGCAATTCCGATTTTAAAGGAAGTAGGACTGCGTGCCAGAGTGATTTTATTAAGCCCTTATAAAGATCCAGATGAATGGATAAAAAATAAAGGGGCAGAATCTTTTGAAGAGAGGATAACAGAGGCAAAGAATAGTTTTTTATATGAAATAGAAATGTTAAAAAGGGAGTACCAAATGGAAGATCCAGAGCAGAAAACTCGTTTTTATCAGGAAACGGCAAAAAAGCTGTTGGAATTTCCAGAGGAACTAGAGCGAACAACTTATATGGAAGCAATTTGTAAAGAACATGAAATCGACTATGAAGGGCTGCGCAATATGGTAAAACGATTTGCCTATCAAATGGGAGCGCAGCCTGCTGTAATGGTAAGGACAAGCCAAAAACAGCAGACAGCAAAACAGGGAAAGGAAGGAGGAATAAAGGAATCACAGCGGTTATTATTAACTTGGCTGATTGAAGATATGAGTCTGTTTCAAAAGTTAGAGGGACTGATTTCGCCAAGAGATTTTACAGATAGTTTTTATCATATGGTAGCAGAGATGCTTTATAAGCAGTATCAAGAGGAAAGGACAGTAAATCCGGCAAAAATTATTAGTAAATTTACCAAGGAAGAGGAACAGAGGGAGGCAGCGCAGCTATTTCATACAACTCTGACCACACCAATGGATAAGAAACAAAAAGAAACGGCTGTAAATGAAACAGTATATAAGATAAAACAGAACTGGTGTGAGTATGCAGGAAGCCATGCTTCTGACTTTGCAGAGCTGGAGGAAATAAAAAAGGTAAAGCGAAGCCTGCAGGATCTGCATATTTCTCTGACTTAAGGGCAGACTATATGAAACGGAAGGATGGGCGGCGACATGGAGATGAATACAGACAGACTGAAAGAGAAACTGGACGAATTAAGAGAACGGGCAAAAGAAAAAAAGAACACATTAGAGTTTCAGGATGTGGTAGATACGTTAGCAGAATTTGAATTAGAACCGGAAAAGTTTGACGAGATATTAGAGCAGTTAGAGGATCAAAATATCGATGTACTTCAGACCATGGAAGGGGAAGAACTTCTTTTAGATGATCTCAATGAAGATGAGTTTTTAGAGGAAGAAGAAATTGATCTGGAAAATGTGGATTTAAGTGTGCCGGAAGGAACAGGAACAGAAGATCCAGTTCGGATGTACTTAAAGGAAATCGGCAAGATTCCGCTGCTTTCCATCGAAGAAGAGATCGATCTGGCAAAACGGATTGAAGTTGGAGATGAGGATGCAAAAAAACGTCTGGCAGAAGCCAATTTAAGATTAGTAGTCAGTATTGCAAAAAAGTATTCCGGCAGAGGGATGCAGTTTTTGGATTTGATTCAGGAAGGAAATTTAGGGTTAATAAAAGCAGTAGAAAAATTTGATTATAAAAAAGGGTATAAATTTAGCACTTATGCAACTTGGTGGATTCGTCAGGCGATTACTCGTGCAATTGCCGATCAGGCAAGAACGATACGAATTCCGGTGCATATGGTAGAAACGATCAATCGTGTGATTCGGGTTTCCAGACAGCTTGTGCAGGATTTAGGAAGAGAGCCTTCTTTAGAAGAATTGTCAGAAGAACTGGATATGCCAATAGAGAAGGTACAAGAAGTTTTAAAGGCTTCTCAAGAGCCAGTATCATTAGAAACACCGGTAGGAGAGGAAGACGAAAGCCATTTAGGAGATTTTATTCAGGATGACAATATGCCTGTTCCGGCAGAAGCCGCTACCTTTACACTACTGCAGGAACAACTGGTAGAAGTCCTTTCTACACTTTCCGAGCGGGAGCAGAAGGTGCTGCGTCTGCGTTTTGGATTGGACGATGGACGGGCAAGGACATTAGAAGAAGTGGGCAAGGAATTTCATGTCACTAGAGAACGGATACGGCAGATTGAAGCAAAAGCATTGCGTAAGCTGCGCCATCCGAGCAGAAGCAGACTGTTAAAGGATTATTTGGACTAGAAGGGATAAAAACAGGAGTTTACAGGATATGCAGATTTCAGAGCGTTTAAAGACAGTGGCATCTTTTGTAACAGAAGGAATGAAGGTAGCAGATATTGGAACGGATCACGCTTATGTGCCGATTTATCTGATAAAAAAGAAACGAATTCCCTCTGCTTTGGCAATGGATATCGGAGCAGGTCCTTTAAAGAGGGCAAGGGATCATATTGCAGAGCAGGGACTGACAGAAAAGATTGAAACCAGACTTTCAGATGGATTTTTGGCATTTCAAAAGGGGGATGCACAGTCTGTAGTAATAGCCGGATTGGGTGGAGAATTGATGATACAGATATTGACGTTGGGAAAAACTGTGATTTCAGAAGTATCTGAATTTATTCTTTCTCCACATTCTGAGATACATAAAGTACGAACTTTTTTGATGGAACAGGGATTTTCTATTGAAAAAGAAACGATGCTGCAAGAGGATGGGATTTATTATACTATTTTAAAAGCCGTATATGGAGTTGGAGATTATCGGACAGAACCAGAGCTTTGGTATGGAAAGCGGATGTTAGAAGAAAAGCATCCAGTATTATATACCTATCTGCAAAAAGAGTATGCAGTTCGGATGCAGATAGAAAAGAAACTGTCAGAGCAATCTAGTGATCGCACAGAGGAGCGAAAGAGGAAGCTTAAAGAAGAATGTGTTCGCATAAAAGAAGCAATGGCATATTATGATTAAGAAAGGAATCGAGAGAAGGATGGGGCAGATGTACCGAGTTCGGATTGAAGGAGAAGAAAGAGAATATGCAGCAGGAACAAGTTATCGGGAGATTGTAAAAGATTATCAGGAAAAGAAAGAATATACCATTGTTTTGGTTACAGTAGATGGGAAACTTCAGGAGCTGCATAAAAAACTAAAGAAGGATTGTGAAATAAAGCTTGTGACAACAGCAGAGGAGGCGGGCAATCGTTCTTATGTAAGAAGTGTGACACAATTAATGCTGAAAGCAATTTATGATATTGTACCAAGAGAAAAATTAGAAAAGGTAAGTGTACAGTTTTCTTTAAGCAAAGGATGTTATTGTAAGATAATAGGAGATGTAACCGTTGATCAGGCATTTTTAGATCAAGTAAAAGATAGAATGTGGGAATTGATAAAAGAGGATATTCCTTTTAAAAAGAAGAGTATCAGCACAGACGAGGCAATTTCCCGGTTTCGAGGGCATCGAATGTATGATAAAGAACGTCTGTTTCGCTATCGCAGAAGTTCGACAGTAAATATTTATAGTTTAAATGAGTTTGAAGACTATTATTATGGCTATATGGTTTTTTCTACCGGGATATTAAAATATTTTGAACTGTATTTATATGATGAGGGGTTTGTACTGCAGATGCCAAGGAAAAAGGCCCCTGCTTTTGTTCCGCCGTTTGAACCGCAAAAAAAGCTGTTCTGTGTATTAAAGGAATCTAAGGAGTGGGGAGAACGTATCGGGGTTTCTACTGTCGGAGAATTAAATGAAAAGATTTCTAAAGGAAAATTAAATGATATTATGCTGGTTCAGGAAGCACTGCAGGAAAAGAAAATCTCAGAAATTGCCAGAATGATTACCGAACGAAAAAAAAGTAAATTTATTATGATTGCAGGACCTTCTTCTTCCGGGAAGACTACATTTTCCCATCGGCTGTCGATTCAGCTTCAGGCACATGGACTGAATCCGCATTTAATTTCACTGGATAATTATTTTATTGATCGTTTAAAATGCCCGCTGGACGAGTTTGGAAAATATGATTTTGAAAGTCTGCGGGCATTGGATGTGGAACAGTTTAATATTGATATGACGGCACTTTTAAAGGGAGATAGAATTGAACTTCCTGTCTATAACTTTAAAACAGGAAAGCGGGAGTACCGGGGGGATGAGCTGCAGCTTGGAAGGGAAGATGTTTTGGTGTTGGAGGGGATTCATGGACTAAATGATGCACTTTCCTATACACTTCCAAAAGAAAGTAAGTTTAAGGTTTATATCAGTGCGCTGACACAGCTAAATATTGATGAACATAATCGGATTCCTTCTACAGACGGGCGATTGATCCGGCGGATGGTAAGGGATAATCGAACTAGAAATATTACGGCAAAGGGAACATTAGAGATGTGGGATTCGGTCAGACGTGGAGAGGAGCAATATATTTTTCCATATCAGGAGGAAGCAGATGTGATGTTTAATTCAGCACTAGTTTATGAGCTGGCAGCATTAAAACAGTTTGCTGAACCGATTTTATTTCAGATTGATAAGACCGATCCTTGTTATCCAGAGGCAAAACGGCTTTTGAAGTTTTTAGATTATTTTTTGGGAATGACGACAGAGGATATTCCGAAAAATTCGATTTTGCGGGAATTTGTCGGGAAAGGATGCTTTCCGGTATAGCGGGTTGGATGCGAAATAAATTGTGATTTTTTCGTGAAGGGGGACGCCGAAAGCCAAATGGAGCTCTATTCCGGGCCCGCTTTCGCTTAGCATTTCCTATTTTCATAGCGGACACATAAGGTGCTAAAAGAC
>CAJUGZ010000114.1 GCA_910585855.1 uncultured Lachnospiraceae bacterium
CCACCGTTTTCGAATCTGGCTGTTTCTTGACCCCGGAACAAAAAAAGAATGGTATCCAAACTTTACTGAAAACTTGTTCTGTAATAATACATCATTTCTGTCGTAATCCAACCAACAGCGAAAGGCGGTTTGCTCCTGTCCTTTGCCAGCGACTTCGGAGAATGGTTAGAAAGTCTTGGGCTTCTGTGGAAATACCTAGAATTTTTTGCATATCCTGCTTCTATGCAGGGTATGCAAAAAAAGGGGCGTGTTTAGCCCGGAGGATAGGGAAGAGAATGTTTTTTGGATGGTAAAATCCTTCCTTACACCAATTACATTTCGCTTGTGGTGAGGGCGAATTGCGCCCCGGTTCGTCCGATTGCATGAACCGAAATCAGAAGCCGTAGACTTTCTTACCATTTGGAGCGGAGCAAGCAAAGGACAGGAGTAAACCGCCTTTGGCGTCCGGTGAAAGCAAACCTCTCTCCCAAAAACTAATTAAAGAATTCTAAGTTATTAATTTCCTTCTTTCTACTATTTGTATTGCAATAGGTTTATGTTATCCATTGTTACATTTAACATATAAATAAATTTAAGAAATAACAAGGTCTTTTCTGGAAAAACTTTGTCGAATAAAACCTTTCCAAAAAACCTTATTTTTCGCCAAATACTTATAACCCTATTTAGGTATAACGCAGCTAAAATTTACTACCCTAAATAATAAATACATCGTAACTTATCCTCTCTTTATCTAACTATTAATTTTTATAACCATTTCTTTTAAACTTTTTTATTGACTGAATGATGTTCTCTATGCTATTCTAAACTTAAGAAGTGAATGATACATATACGTAAATAAAAAACTCTCGACCTAACTAAAACTAATTTTATTAAGAATAACTATCTAGGAGGAACTTATAACAGATTTTTTAATGAAACCCAAAATTGACTTTGCCTTTAAAGAAATTATGACAGATGAAACCATCCGTATTGGTTTCCTATCTGCCATCCTAAAATTAGATCCAAACACAATTAAAGAAACACATTTATTAAACACCAATCTCCGAAAAGCACATGACGAGGAAAAGCAAGGGATTCTAGATGTCCGAATTTCCATGAACGATAATACCGAAATTGATATTGAAATCCAGCTGGCAGAATTAAAAGTATGGGCGGATCGGTCTTTATTTTATTTATCCAAAATGTATACCGAACAAATCCAAAAAGGTCAAACGTATGATGTATTCAAAAAGTGCGTCAGTATTAGTATTTTAAACTTTACCCTATTTTCAGAAGATACCGAATTTTATTCTTGTTTTCGGATTCTAGAAGAAACACGACATATCCTCTATACGGATAAAATGGAATTTCACGTATTAGAACTCACAAAACTTCCAAAAGAATTAAAAGAAGACAGCAGCCGAATTCTATTATGGGGAAAATTCATCAATGCCGAACGAAAGGAGGAATTTGAAATGTTAGCAAAAAAAGATGCTTATATCGATCATGCCTACCACAAATTGCAGCTTATCAGTCAAGACAAAGAAAAACGATTCGAATATGAAGCCAGAGAAAAAGCCATTCGGGATCATAATCAACTGATATATGAAGCAGAACAACGAGGGGAGCAGCGAGGAGAGCAACGGGGAAAACAGCAGGAAGCAGAACGTATTAATAAATTAAATCTATTATTAATAGAAAATAATCGTTATGATGATCTAAAGCGTTCTACAAGTGACATAAACTTTCAGCAGCAACTTATGTCAGACTACGGAATCTAACTTGAAAAAGGGTAGGATTTTATTCCTATCCTTTTTTATATATTTTTACCAAAAATATACCCATTATCTAAAGCTAATAGGCTTCCTGTTTTACCGATCTCGGTATCTCCCTGCCAATTTCAAAAATATAAAAAAGTTGTTTAAACATTCCCATATTTTTACAAAAATACTTGCAGAGAATACAAAAAAGAGTTAAGATCAAAGAAATCAGTATAAATATAAAATTTCCACATCAGCACAAAGAAAAAGAACTATTTTATCTAATAAAAAAGAAAAGGAAAAAGATATGAAAAAAAAGAATCCTTCTATCATAATACATGGAATTTTTTCTCTGTATTTACTGATTTTATTTCGCATTACTGTATTCCGCACAGGTTTCGGATTCCAAAATCTGTTACAGAACGGAACACTTAACCTAACCCTATTTCAAGAATATATTCCTCTGATCCGGCAGGGACAACTGTTCCGATTTTTTTATTTATTTGTAGGTAATATTATCTGGTTTTTACCGCTGGGAAGCTACCTTATATGGACAGGAAAAACAAAAAAACAAGCCATATACTATGGTCTGTTCGTTTCTTTTTCTATTGAATCTCTGCAATATCTGTTTGGAACAGGTATTTCAGAACTCGATGATTTAATTTTAAATACATTTGGCACTTGGATAGGTGCCTCTATTCTAAGCAATTTTCTATAATCTGTTCCAAAAGTTCCTTTAGCCGCAAAATCAAAGAAAACCATATAGTATTCCCAACATACTGCAACTTTATTTTTATATTTTTCACCTTTATAATAGGAGTGTACCATGCCTAAAACAAAATACATCGAAATCTATCAAGATCTAAAAGAAAAAATTGAAACCGGAGTATATGAATTTCAAAAACTGCTTCCTTCGGAAAATACGTTTATTCGTACCTACCAGTGTTCACGCAATACTCTGCGCCGAGCAATCAGTGCCCTAGTTACAGACGGTTATGTACAAACCATGCAGGGAAAAGGAATCCGCAATATCTTCCAACCTATCAGACAAACTTCTTTCCCTGTCGGCGGAATTGAATCCTTCCAAGAATTTGCACAAAGAAGACATCAAACCCCTGCAATAAAAATACTTTGTTTTACAGAGTTAATTACAGATGATAAAATAGCAAAAAGAACCGGATTTGCACCCGGCTCTTCCCTATACTACCTTCAGCGGCTGCACTACTTAGACGAAAAGCCGCTGATTATCAGCCACAACTATTTCCTAAAAGATATCGTCACCACTTTAACACCAAAGATAGCCGAGGGCTCTATTTACGACTACTTAGAACATACCCTGCATATCTTTATTGTCACAAGTAAACGAATTATAACAATAGAAAAAATGACCCAAATTGACGAAAAATACCTGAACCTAGGAGATTACAACTGCCTTGCCGTAATCAACACTCAAACCTACAACAATGACGGTATTATGTTTGAATACACCCAATCCCGCTACCGCCCAGACTACTTCTGCTTTCAGGACAACGCAACCAGAGCCTACCGCCAAAAAAAATAAATTTTTATGCTCCCATTGATACTTCACACCACCACAATTTTTTCGGTCTGGAGCAAACAGCCGAAAGCCGAAGGAAATGCTAAGCGCAAGCGGGCTCGGAACAGCACTTCCTTCGGCTTTCGGCGTCCCCTCCTAACCAAAAAACTAACTCACTCCCGATTCCAATCCTCCAAACTTCGAAGCCGTTCTTTTAGCTCCCGTCTGGCATCCTCAATTACCCCTGTATCATGAGTATTTAACGCATCTTCAAAAGCCCGAAGCCACATATCCAAAAGTACTCTCTCATTTCCAGTACTTTCCTCATAAATCCTCTCCCCCTTTAAAAGCAAAAGCCGATTCTCCTCCTGCTCCCTAGGCGGTACTTTCAAATAAGAAAGCTCCTGCATCCTCTCCTCAATCTGCTTTGGCGTCATATCATTTTCTTTCCCTTTTATAATCTGCTTTTTCACTTCTCCAGTCGAAATTACCTTTACTTCCACTTCCAGCAAAGAATTGATATCATACGTATAAGTTACATCTACTGCTTCCATTCCTGCCTTATTCTTTGGTACATTAATGTCCAAACTCCCCAGATAAAGATTATTTGCCGCAAACCGGCTCTCCCCCTGCAGTACCCGAACCCGAATACTTTCCTGATTATCATGCAGTGTATAAAGCCGCTCAGTACGACTTGCCGGAATTACGGTATTTCGCTCAATAATCGGCAGAAAATGTCCGGCTTCATACATTCCATATGCCCGTTCTACAGAAATCTCCGTTCCAAGTGTAAAAGAGCAGACATCCGTTAAAATTACTTCTTTCACCGCCTTACGCCGTTCTTTCATCGCTGCCTGTATTGCTGCGCCCAAAGCCACTGCCTCATCTGGATGAATCTTATTGTTCGGAAACTTTCGAAACAGCCGGATAATAAAATTTCTTACCACCGGAAGTCTGGTTGCTCCGCCAACCAAAACCACTTCGTCCACTTCTGAAAGCCGAAGATGCGCATCCGATAGACTGCGCTGAATCGGTTTACGAATTTTATCTAACAAAGGTTCACACAGTTTTTCATATTCCTCTATTGTAATCGTCAGTTCTTTTTCTTCTCCTTCATAAGGAAATTGCATCGTTACTTCATTTTTCTCAGAAAACTGCTTTTTCGCAGCCTCTGCTTCTTTATGAAGCCGTGCTGCTTCTTTTTCGGTCAGTTTGTCCACTTCTATTTTATTCTTTTCTAAAAACTCTGTTTCCAAGATATTAGTAAAGTCTTCACCGCCTAAATAATTATCTCCTGCTACTGCCCGTACCTCTAAAATATTTTGAAACAATTCCAAAATCGATACATCAAATGTACCGCCGCCCAAATCAAATACTAAAAATCTTGTACTTTTTGTCTTTTCATAAAGCCCATAAGAAATCGCTGCTGCAGTCGGCTCACTGATAATTCTCTCTACCTTCAGCCCTGCCAATTCTCCGGCACGCTGTGTTGCTTTTCGTCTTTTATCGTCAAAATAGGCAGGAACACTGATAACAGCCTCTGTCACTTCTTCTCCAAAAAGCTGCTCTGCATCTTCCTTTAAGGAACGCAGTACAAAAGCAGACAATTCTTCTGCACTAAATTCCCGATCGCCTAATTTAAACTTTTTACCGCTTCCCATTGAACGCTTAAATACCTGTGCCATACGCTCAGGATGCATTAAACCATATTCCTTTGCTGTTTCTCCTACCAAAATCTGATTTTTCTCATCCACCGCTACAACAGACGGTGTCAAAGATTTTCCCAGACGGTTTTCAATTATCTTTGCTCCCTCCTCGGAGAAATAAGCTGCCAAACTATTTGTTGTTCCTAAATCAATTCCTATTATCATACTTTTTTCCTCTTACTTATCGTTTCATACTGTTTAGACGATTCCAAAGCCCCTCGTCTTGTTCGTTCCAATCCATCTGATGTCCCAATTTCTCACCAAGTTTTTTCGTTTTATAATAATACATTTCGTCTTTCGGTTCTTTTTTCCAATTTCTATGCCAGCACTGATACGCCTTTTCCAATTCGCCGATTGCCTCATAATAAATTGCAAGTGTTTCTATCCAGTCCTCACATTCCTGTTCCCAGCAGTGCCGACACATCTTCATCCCTTTTAAACGCTCCAGTCCGCTCTCTGCCAAATCCATATAGCCTCTAAAAATCCAAAAGCGAACCATCATACAGAGATTTCGATAGCCATTTTCTGGATGATTGTAATGTTGATCCCATTCCGAAATATTTTCTAATGAAAGGGACTTTAAATGCTTTTTTGTCAGCGGAAATGAACCTGTTTCAATCGAATAATGATCTAAAATCATATTGATATAACGATCTCCCCACTTTTTTACCTCTTCTTTATCCCCCATTTCCCAATAAATATGCATACGTTCCAAATATTTTGTACTATTCTCCCACTGAGCCTGCTCCTCTTCCACACGTTCCATTACTTTCTGTTTAATCTGAAGCGCCTTCTCTTTATTTCCAAGATAAAAGAATTGAAGATCACCCCATGTTTCCCATACATCAATGGAATCAAACTGCTTTACTGCCTGATAGGCTTCTCTTTCTAACTGTTCCGCTCTCCCTATATTACTGCAGAGTGCTCTTCTTATCTCAATACCATAATTGACATAATCCTCTTCGGTAATCAAATCCTTACGATAGGCTTCAAACAGCAAATAAAAAGCTTCTTCTAAGCGGTTATGTTCTTCATAAAATCCAATCAGCTTCCAATAAAAATCCTCCTGATCCTCTCCTTCAAACAGTGCAATTCCATCCTTATACCACTTCTCTGCCCGTGCGTAATCACCCATTTTTCTGCAGCATCTGGCAGCAAACGCATACATATCATGTCCATCATATTTTGGACTACTTAGCCGGGAAATTGCTTTTTCAATACAAGCTAATGACGGCTGATATTTCCCTTCATAATAAAGAATTCTTCCTTTCAGCATCAGACCATATGGATTATTCTTTTCCAATTTCAGTGACTTTTTGGCATCCTCCATTGCCCCTTCTAAATCTCCTATCAGCCGCAAAATATTTCCTTTTGCCCGATAATCATATGCACTGTCCGGGCAAACCTCAACTTGCTGCTGTGCATAATACAGTGCCTTTTTTAATATCGGCATATTATGCCAATTTACCCCTACCCAGCGATAAATCGCTGCAATCTTTCGATTGGCTTCCTGCTGTTTTGGATTTTCAGAAAGTGCTTCCTGATAGAAATAGATTGCCTTTTCCCATTTTTCTAATTCATAATAGCATCGAGCCATATTAACCGCAAGCCGTTCTGACATCTCGCTGTTTCTTCGATAAATTTCATAATTTTTTACAGCTTCCTCATATTTTTGTCCATTCTGCAAAACACGGGCATATGTATAGTAATAATATGCACTTACTCTTAATGGCTCACTTTTTCTAAGACGAATTGCTTTTCTCATATATTCGATTGCTTTTTTAGAATATCCATCTACCCGGCAATCCTCTGCAATCGCCATTTCATAATATAATTCTGCCAATTCACGTTTTTTTGCATCCTTTTGAAATTTATTTACCAATTTCTTTTCCCGCTTCAAAAGCTGTTCAAATTCACGTTTTGTTTCACACTGTACCCGATCTAAATAAATCTCTGCCAATTCCAGTCCAAAACTCTTTAACTCTTCTTCTTTTGCCTGACCCAATATTCCTTTTGCATTTTCATACTGATCATAATCAATAAACACCCTCGCCGCCAATTCATAAATCGGCGCATGTTTTGAATAAATTTCTCTTGCCTCACGAAACAGATCAATAACTTCCTGTGGTCTGTCCAATTCATAACAAGCTCTTTGCTTTTGCACCAATGCCGGAAACCACTCTCTGTTCTGATCCAGCATCTCATCTGCCAAATCAACTGCTCGTTCAAACTCTCCTTCAGCAATCAAAAGATCCAATAAATCCTGTTTTAACCGCAAAGAATCCTTTTCATAGGAAAGAGCCTTTAAAAAAGCCTGTTCTGCCTTTTTATAACCAATTGCAATATCCTTTCTCTTCTCCAGATTTTCTGCCAAAATCCGAAGCGTCTGTCCTTCACAGGAATAAGTCACTGCTAATTCTGCCTCATCCGCATTTTCTTCTTCCCCTTCTTTTAAATTCCCCTCTGCTATCCGCTGTTCCACTTCTGTTCTCCAAAGTTTACATTCCTCTAAACTCTCTTGATAACGATCTGCATGAAAATAAAGTGCGGAAAGTACATTGTGAATATTCCTTATCTTTTTCTGATATTCTGGATAACCAAGCAAAAAATCGATTCCTTCCTGCGCACGCTCTAACCGAATATACGACCTGCAGACCCGACGCATCTCCTCTGCTTCCAGTGTTCCTTCCAAAAAATCCTCTTTACACTTCTCTATATAAATCTCATCTAATTCCTTCAGCATTTCCTCTAACATCTCGTCATCCGAATTCTGAAGTGCCTGCTGACAATGAAAAATAGCATCTGATAAATTCCCTTTTTCTTTTTCAAAAAGAGCAAGATACTTTTCCGAAAGATAAAGAGAGCCGAATTTTTCCCCAGCCTTTGAAAAAACTGCTGCTGCTTCTTCTTTCTTATCACATTTCCACAATACCTCAGCACTCAAAAGCTGAATCCTGGCATTGTCCTGATATGCTTCAATCAGCTCCTGTGCCTCCTGTGTTACATCCTTTCTCCCCTCAAGCACAGCCAGCCGCATCTTTTCCATCCGATAATAGGGATGATTAATTCCAAGCGACTCCATCACGGTAATTGTCTGTTTTGCTTCCTCGACCTTCTTTTCTCCTACTAATTCCTCTAATTCATAAAGTCGGCTAAAGAACTGATCATAATCCGCCGTATCGGCTCCTTCCAATCCCTGATACAAAAAATCGTCCATTCCCTCCATATCCTGTACTTTATGAATCATATAATCCACAAAAGCTGCTGGAAGATGCTCTTTAAACTCCCTCTCCCCTTCCTGAAATCCAAACACTTCATCTAAAAACCGATAAATATCACTTGTCAGACGGTAATACTCCGACAAAAATTGAAAAAGTTTCCACTTTGCCTCTTCTCCATAATCCAAATCTATGCAAACTTCATCCTGAAAAACTTCCCGCCAAGCCTCCCGGCTCAACCGTTTCGGCAGGCAAAAATAAACCTCCTCCACCCGTTTCATCCAACGCCCAACCGGTGTGAAATCTTCCTTTTCTTCCTCCTCTTCTTCAGGCATCTTTATATAGTCCATCACCTGTTCATAAGCCTCCCGAAGTCTTCGAAATCCTTCTGGATTATCTTCTGGATTATTTTCTGCCAGCTTTTCATAATAAGCCTGCCGAATCTTTGTTTCCTCTTTCGTTTCCTCAATTCCAAGAACTGCAAAACCCATAGCAACATCCATATAGCTTTCCTCCTAATCTATCAAGCCCTTTAACAAACCTACATATTTTCTCTAAAATCCTCCAACCCCTATTATCTGCCTACAAAAAGAACAGCTTGAATCAAAATATAGGTCTATACAGACCTATATTCTGATTCATACGTCCTTTAGTACCTCCATCTTATAATATGCCAAAGCAGAAGCAGGCCATCTCTGATAAATGGCACAATACAACTGATAAGCCTTTTTTCTCTCTCCAATCGCTTCATAATAAACCGCTTCTGCCTCTTCTAACTTTACACACTCACAATGTCTGCAGTCCCGACAAAACTTCATCCCCCGAGCCTGCTCAATTCCATTCCAAGCCTGCTCTAGCTGCCCGGTGAAAATCCAATAGTAAATCATATCGCAAAGATTCTCATATCCATGAAGCGGATCTTCTAAATACTGCTTTACAGAAGGATACTCCTCTGTATCAACATCATAGTGCCTCTCGATTGTCTGTATATACATCTCCTTGTACTTTTCCATTTCCTGTTTGTTTCCAAGTTCCCAATAAATCTGCATCCGCTCGATCAATCTTGTCCTATTTCTCCACCATTTTTCACTATTTTCTGACTGATCGATCCGTTCTATTACAAGTTTTTTCGTCTGAATTGCCTTCTCTTTATCAAATAAATAAAAATACTGAATATCAGAAACTTCCTCCCAAGCCTCAACCGAATCAAATTTTTCCGCCACTTGAAGAACTTCCTGTTCCAGTTTTTTTGCCTGTTCGATATCTTTACAGAGAATTTTTTGTATTGCAAAATAGCGAAGCAGATAATTCTCTTCTGTTACAGCCCCGTTTTCATATGATTCTTTTAAAAGTGCAAACGCTTCCTGATAACGCCTCTGTCCTTTATAAAACTGCACCAGTTCCCAATAACACCAAGCTAAATCGCTTCCTTCAAATAATGCAATTCCTTTTTTATACCAATCTTCCGCCTGTTTAAAATTTCCCATCTTCTGGCAGCACTCTGCTGCATTGGTATACATCGCCCATCCGTTCTTTTTTGGATCTTTTAAATTCGATATAGATTTTTTATAATAAAACAGTGCCTGCTGATATTTTTCCATATAATAAAGAATTCTTCCCTTTAAATTCAAGCCATAAGGATTTCTTTTATCTATCTGAATTGCCTTTGTCGCATCCTCTAATGCATGTTCCATATCTCCAAGTATCTTATATATAATCCCTCTTTTCCGATACTGATAAGCACTCACCGGCTCTAACTCAATCTGCCGGTTTTGATACTGTAGTGCTATTCGAACCAACGGCATACTGTTCTTATTATCTCCCTCTCTTTCATAAATAGCAGCTATTTTACCGTTTGCATCTTTTTGCTGCGGATTGATAGAAATAGCTGTTTTATAAAACTTTACTGCCTCTTCCCATTCTCCTAACTTATCATAACATTTTGCCAAATTCATTGCTGTCATCTCAGTCATTTTTACCTGCTGTGCAAAAACAAGATAGGCATCAATCGCTTCTCTATATTTTTCTGCTGCACAAAGAATTTGTCCATATGTAAAGTAATAAGAAGCAACTGCCTTTAATGATTCATTTTTTCTCAAATCAATCGCCTTTTTTATATATTCCTCTGCCTTTCCCGGATGTATAAATTCTTTATAATATTGACAATACTCTAAAACAGCCATTTCAAAATACAGTTTGGCAAACTCTGTCTTTGTCGCATTTCCCTCTTCAAATTTTTTCAGCAGTTCCTCTGCCTTTTTTAAAGTTTCATAATACTCAATATCGCATCTGCTCTGCATCTCTTTACAATGCAGTTCTGCCAAATCCAGTCCAAATCCCTCTGCTTTCTGTTCTCTTGCCTGTGCTAAAACTCGTTCCGCATCTTGAAACTGTCTGTAATCACAAAAAACATTCACTGCCAATTCATAGATCTTAGAATAACTTGGATAGAGTTCTTTTGCCTGATAAAACAAATCAACTACTTCCTGTGCCCTTTCTAACTGATAACATGCCTCCTGCTTTTTCACCAATGCCGGAAACCATTCGTTATTCCAAGCCAATATTTCATCTGCCAGCTCCACTGCTTTTTCATACTGTTCTGACTCAATCAAAAGATCCAATAAATCCTGTTTTATACTAACATTATTTGGTTCATATTTCAATGCTTCTTTCCATATATTCTCTGCATCCTGATAAGTATAATTCCCTGTTTTTTCATCTTCTAAATTCTGTCTTACCAACACACAGATTGCCATTGCCTCATAGGAATAAGATACGGCAAGATTTCTCCGATATACTATAAGTTTTTCCTCTTTTTCCTCTTCACTCCCTTTTTCCGTTTCTTCCATATGCTTTAAAAGTAATTCTACACTCTTTTTACTCTGCTCTATACTTTCTTCGTATTTTTCAGCTTCATAATACATTTTTGCAAGATAACCCAGCATACTATCATCTTTTTCTATATACTCCGGGTGTCCCAGCAAAAAATCAATTCCCTCTAAAATACGTCCGCTTCGAATATAAGAACCACAAACCCAGCAGGCATCCTCTGCAGACAGCGTTCCTTCCGCTGTCTTTTTCTCACATTCTGCCAGATAATCCTGATCTAATTCCTTTAACATCTCACTTATCGCTTCATCCTCTGATTTCTGAAGAACTCTCAAACAGTGTCGGATTGCCTTTGCTAAATTTCCTTTTTCTTTTTCATACTGAGCAAGACATTTTTCCACAATATAATAAGTCCCAAACTGATTCTGCACTTTTTGAAATGCCTTTGCTGCTGTTTCTTTTTCTCCACAATCCCAAAGTACATGTGCGCTTAATACTTGAATTTTTACACTTTCTGGATACTTTTCTAATAGTGTCTGTGCTGTCAATGCCGTTTCTCTATCTCCTTCCAGCAAAGCAAGTCTTGCCTTTGCTGCCTGATAAAACGGATGCGTAATTCCAAGCTGCTCCATTGCCGTTACAACTTGTCTTGCTTCTTTTTCTTTCTCTTCACTTAATAATCCTTCTAGTTCCTGCAGCTGATCCTGAAAAGTATCATAATCTGCAGTATCTGATCCTTCTATCCACTGATAAGGAAAATCACTGCTTCCTTGTGTATCTTGAATTTTATAAATCATATAATCTACAAAAGCGATCGGAAGATGCTCTTTAAACTCTTTCTCTCCCTCTACAATTCCAAAAAACTCGTCCAATACCCGATAAACTAAACTATTTAACCGATAATGATCCGCAAAAAAACGAAACATACGCCATTTCGCCTCTTCTGCATACTCCAAATCAACACAGATTTCATCCCGCAAAAGCTCCTGCCAAACAGAAACATCCAATCTCTTAGACAGACAAAAATAAATCTCTTGTACTTTTTTTATCCAGCGTCCAATCGGTGTCAGATCTTCTTCCTCTTCCGCTTTTTCCTCTTCTTTTGCATAAGCAGTTGCCTGTTCGTATGCTTCTCTTAGACGCCGAAATCCCTCTGGATCATCTTCTGGATTATTTTCTGTCAGCTTTCTGTGGTATGCCTGCCGAATCTGATCTTCATCCTTTGTTTCTTTTATTCCAAGTACAGCAAAAATCATAGCCGTATCCATTTCTGTTCTGCCTCCTTTTTCTTAAATTGCTTAAAATCTTTTCACTTCTCTTATTGTACCACAACTTTCTAAAAAAATATAGGCAAACTGTAAATACCTTAATAAGTCTTTTGGAGAAGAGGACGCCAGATTCGAAAACGGTGAACCGCCTGCTGTTCCACGTTTCCAAAAA
>CAJUGZ010000115.1 GCA_910585855.1 uncultured Lachnospiraceae bacterium
TTATATCAGAAAACGACTTTATATGGAAGTATAATTAAGTTGGTGCGTATGGGTGTTTGCCACCAATGCTGCCAGAGAAAATTTAAGATATCAGGTGATTTATCAAGAGAGTGAGGAAAAGAAATATACAGAGCTTCGGCGTTTAATCGAACAGAAAAACTGTCCTACGATTGTTTATGCTTCCAGAACAAAACGGACACGGGAATTAGCAGAGAAGTTATGTAAGGATGGTTTTTTGGCAAAACCGTTTTTTGGGAAAATGGACAGCAGAGAGAAGGCAGAAACACAGGATGCGTTTATTCAGGATAAGATTCAGGTAATTGTAGCAACTTCCGCATTTGGTATGGGGGTGGATAAGCCAAATGTAAAATTGGTGATTCATTATGATATTTCGGATTCATTGGAGAATTATGTACAGGAAGCAGGGCGGGCAGGACGTAATCCAATGCTTCAGGCAGAATGTTATGTACTTTTTCGTGATGAGGATTTGAATCAGCATTTTATTTTGCTGAATCAGACAAAATTAAGTATCAGTGAAATACAGCAGGTTTGGAAAGCGATTAAGATTTTGACAAAGGATCGGGCGGTTTTGATGCGTTCTCCTTTAGAGATTGCAAGGCAGGCAGGATGGGACGAAACGGTTGTTAATGTAGAAACACGTGTAAAAACGGCAGTTCAGGCATTGGAAAATGCGGGATATATCCAAAGGGGAAAAAATGTACCGCATATCTATGCTACCAGCATCTTAGTACCTAATATGGCAGAAGCATCGAAACGTATTGAGGCATCTTCTGATATGGATGCAAGGCAAAAAGAATATGCCAGAAGAATTTTACAGATGCTGATTTCGAAAAGAAGTATTGCAAAAGCAGGTAATGAGGAGGCGGAATCTAGAATTGATTATATCTCTGATATGCTTGGAATAGAAAAATCAGATGTAATTGATACAGTTACAGCTCTTAGAAAAGAAAATATTCTTGCAGATGCAAAGGATTTAACAGCATATATAAAATATACCGATAAACAGAATAAAACAAAAAATATATTTCATAAATATATAAAAATAGAAAAATTTTTGCTTTCTTATTTTTGTGAAGAAGAAAAAGCCTATTGTGTCGGGGAAAAAGAACAATGGGTAAATTTAAAAGAATTAAATGAGAAAGCACTGAAACAGGGGATTTCGTCCTCCGTAAGTGCTATAAAAACAATATTCTATTTTTGGACGATTAAAAATTATATTGAAAAATCATTAGATGTTATGTCGGATCGGATTTCCTTTATTTCTAAAATTACATTTGCAAAGATTTATGAAGAAGTAAATGTTCGAGAGGATATTGCAGAGTTTATTATAGAGTATCTATTTCAGAAAAATCAGGAAAAATTAAATGATCCGAAAAAGCAGGAATTATTAATTTTATTTTCTGTTTTAGAATTAAAGGAAGGGTATGAAAAAAAACGAGAAAGAATAGTTTCAGAAAAGCAGATAGAAGATGCCCTGCTGTTTCTTTCTAAAGTGGATGCAATTCCGTTAGAGGGTGGTTTTCTTGTGCTGTATCAAGCGATTCAAATTACACGTTTAGAGAAAAACAGTCAGATTCTCTATAAGAAAAAAGATTATGCGCAATTAAATGAATTTTATCAGATGAAAATACAGCAGATTCATATTGTAGGGGAGTATGCCAATATGATGGTGAAGGATTATCAGCAAGCCCTGCAGTTTGTCAGTGATTATTTTCAAATGGACTATAAAAAGTTTTTAAGGAAATATTTTGCACAGGAACGTATAAAAGAAATGGAGCGAAATATTACGGCAGAGAAATATCATAGTTTGTTTGATGGACTGTCAAAAGTGCAGGAAGAGATTATCCAAGATAATCAGTCACGTTATATTGTTGTGGCAGCAGGTCCGGGAAGCGGAAAGACAAAAGTATTAGTACATAAGCTGGCATCTCTTTTGCTGATGGAAGATGTGAAACAGGAACAATTATTAATGGTAACATTTTCTAGGGCAGCAGCAACAGAATTTAAACAGCGTTTATACGAACTAATCGGAAAATCAGCCGCTTATATTGAAATAAAAACATTTCATTCTTATTGTTTTGATCTGCTTGGAAAAATAGGAAGATTAGAGGCTGCAGGAAGCGTAATAAAAGAGGCGGTGGAATGGATTCGGAATGAAGAAGTGGAAGTGGGAAAGGTTACAAAAACAGTAGTTGTAATAGATGAAGCACAGGATATGGATCAGGATGAATTTTCGTTGATACAGGCTTTAATGGAAAAGAATGAAGAAATGCGTGTAATTGCAGTAGGGGATGATGATCAGAATATCTTTCAGTTTCGTGGTTCAGATTCCAAATATATGCAGACTTTGACAGAAGAATATGGGGCGATCCAATATGATTTATTAGAGAACTATCGAAGTACAAAAGTGATTGTTGCATTTGCTAATTTATTTGCAGCCAGAATAAAAAAACGACTGAAAAACAAACCAATTATTCCGATAAAAGAGGAAAAAGGACTGGTTCGAATCACGCATTATCTATCTGAAAATCTGGAAATCCCGGTAATCAATCAATTATTGAAAACAAAGGGAAACGGTACAATAGCTGTGCTGACCAATACCAATGAAGAAGCATTAAAAGTGCTGGGACTGCTGCTGAAACAGGGGATTCGTGCAAAACTGATTCAGTCAAATGATGAATTTGAACTTTATAATCTGGCAGAAATTCGATATTTTCTGCAGACAATAAAAAAGGCAGCAAAAGAAACAGCATCACCAATTATCTCGGATGAGATATGGAATTTTGGAAAAAAAGAATTAGAAAACCGCTACCAAAACAGCGAATGTCTGCCAAACTGTCTCAATCTTTTACAGACATTTTCCGAAATCTATGAACAGAAATATCTGACAGATTTTGAAGAATTTGTAAGAGAATCTAAATGGGAGGATTTTTACCCAGATAATCAGGAAGCTATAACAATTTCTACTATTCATAAATCAAAGGGAAGAGAGTACGATCAGGTCTATCTGCTTTTAAATCATGTAAAAGTAAGCAGTGATGAGGAACGAAGAAAACTATATGTAGGGATTACCAGAGCGAAGAAGGAGTTATATATTCATTGTAATAATGGGATTTTGGATGGAATCTTTACTGAAGGAATGGAACAGATGGAAGACAGAACTATTTGCCTTCCAAAGAGATGATTTCACAGCTTTCTCATAAGGATATTCATTTGGGTTTTTATAGTGGGAAACAAAGGGAGATGCTGAAACTTTATAGTGGGATGGAACTTCGAATTTTTAGGGATGGACTTTGGTTTCAAGGGGAGAAGGTTGTACATTTTTCTAAAAAATATAGAGAGGATATGGAGAGATTTAGAAAGATGGGATATGATCCGATAGGGGCGAAAATACGGTTTGTAGTGGCTTGGAAGGGGAAAGAGGATAGCAGGGAAAGCGTAATTGTGCTGCCAGATATTTACTATAGAAGGATGGAAATATAGATTTTTTGGGGGAGGGGGGACGCTGGAATCGGAAGGAAAATAGTGTTGTAAAATATAGGCGGATATGTTTTTTTTATTTCTTCGTCCTTTGTTACAACGAGCCATTCACTGGCGGCATCCGGGAGGATCAGGAATCTTTTTTCAATTGCTTTAGTTTTATCAAGAATATATTGTGCAAAGCTATCATCAGAAAAATATTATAATAATAGGGAGCTAGCAATATATAAGCTAACCCCCTATGTATAATAACCGCTTAATAATATTATAAATTGGTATTATAGGAAATCGAAATTAAAAGGGATATTTTTGATAAGTTTATACTTCTGATACTGGTTTAATTAATTGCATAAGGTTGTGTATCTTCCCATAAAAAAGTTGCATCGAAACTTGCTGATAAGACAGTGTCAGGTATACCATATGTTACAGTTCCTGTTGAAGTTACCTCTACCAAAGTAGAACTGCTGACCGTTGCATCACCATAATGCGGTTCCCAACTCCCGATTGCAACGCCATTTATCATCCCTCCTTATCATATTAATATCCCTTAAAATTTCATATCAAAATACCAAATAAGTAAATATTTAATGCTAATAGATAATAACAAAATAGCTAATAAAGTATAAAAAACTTGTATATTTATAAAACTTGCAAAGAATGTAGTAATAAATAAACAGTTAATTAGTAATTGAAATCCCAAATTTCCAACTTTTCCATCTATATATTTTTTTCGCTCATCATGCTCTTCTAAACATCTTTCTTCTAATAACATAGGGTTTTTTATTATATTTGAGCATTTTTTAATTTGAAAAACTAAATATATTAGCCAACCAAAAGCTATTATTTTTTGGGTTGTTTCAGCTAATACAGGAACGTTTCTTCCATCTAATAGAATATTTAGCCGACCCAATTCTCCAATTACAATTATTATAACAAAAGACAAAAATAGAAGAACATACAAAATATTTTTTTTTATTCTTATTTTACGTTCGTATCGTTCCATGAAATTTCCACCTCCGAAAAATCAAACACTTCTTCGATTTTTAAAGAAAAATATGCAGCTATTTTATATGCCAAGACTAATGATGCAGTATATCTCTCATTTTCAATAGAAATAATTGTTTGTCTTGTAGTTCCTACTTTTTTAGCTAATTCTTCTTGTGACAATTTATGCAATTTTCTTAATTCTTTTATTTTTGTTTTCATTCTTTTACTCTTCCTATATAAAAGTATAGTATACTTTACTTTTTGTGTCAAGTTCATTTTACTTTTTTAAAAAAATCAGATGTTTAAGTTTATGTCTATTTCTTTAAAAAATTTTATTTTTTACACTCTTAAAAATGAAAAACCTCTATTGCTTTTTTACTTCTTTTTAAATTGCTTCCTGTTTCACCCATCACTCTTTCTATTTTTATGTAAATCATACTTGAAATTTTTTCTATAATTTTTTTCCAAATCTTTCAGTTTATCAATTTTAACGATTCTAACAATCTTCTGTGCAGATTTTTTCCGTTTTTCCCAGCTAGTAAACATAGTATTGTAAAATATAGGTGGATATGTTTTTCTTCGTTCTCTGCAACGAGCCATTTGCTGCTGGTATTTGGAAGAATTAGGAATACGACAATAGAATTTGGTTTTATCTTTATTTGGCATGAATATTACAGTATAGATATATTTTTTATTAATATTTTTTTTAGTATCTATAAAATAAATACAGATAGGATAAATTTTCAATAAAAATTTATTATTTGGAATGGTAAAATGCTGGCAGCGAAGCAATAGAATATAGAATCTGCCTAGTGTGTAATCGGATTGTGGTAGCCAAATAAATTCGTATGGATATCCGTGCGAGTAAGGTACAATTTATTGTTATGGATGTGGCAAATCAAGAGCCAATCTGAAGAAATATGGTACTCTCTTTTTCCAGCATGATTGCCAGATAGGTTGTGTTTATAGTTTCTATGAAACAGGCACTAAGTGTTGGAATACACAGCCGAAATCCAAGAAAGGTCTGTGCAGGGTCATCATTTCCCGTCGGCACTTAGGCACGGTCTTTTCGTGCCTTAGTGTCCGCTACGAGGAAATGCTAAGCGCAAGCGGGCCCGGAACAGACCTTTCTTGGATTTCGGCGTCCTCCCCCCAAAAAATTCAAACGTCTATTACAGAAAATTTATAAAGCTATAAAATTAAAGTTTAAATCCAAAATAACGAACAGCATTGTTATAAGAGATTCCTTTTACGATTTCTTCTAATTGTTTTTTATCGTTTGGATATTCTCCGTTTTCTACCCATCCGCCGATTAATTCACACATAATCCGTCTGAAATATTCATGTCTGGTATAAGAAAGGAAACTCCTAGAGTCAGTCAGCATACCGATAAAGTTTCCAAGTAATCCTAAATTTGCTAAAGAGGTCATTTGTTCTGTCATGCCTGTTTTGTGATCGTTGAACCACCAAGCTGATCCCTGCTGAATCTTTCCAACAGCAGTCGGATCTTGGAAGCATCCAAGGATTGTACCAATAGAGGCATTATCATTAGGATTTAAAGAGTAAATAATTGTCTTAGGAAGCTCATCCGTGGAGTTGAGTGCATTTAAGAAGTCTGCCATAGAAGCAGAAGGAGCATAATTATTGATGCAGTCATATCCGGTATCTGGTCCTAATTGGTTATAGCGGAATACATTGTTATCTCTCTTACAGCCATAGTGAAGCTGCATTACCCAGTTTCTCTTATGATATTCTCTGCCTACAAACTGCATAAAGGCGGTTTTAAAAATCAATTCTTCTTCTGCAGTGATAACAGCGTTGGACATACGTTTTGCAAAGATTGCTTCAATTTCTTCATCGGAAGCAGGAGCATACATTACATAGTTTAATGCATGATCGGATACGGAACAGCCCATAGAGGCGAAGAAATCCATCCGGTTGGAAAGTGCTGCTTTTAAGTCAGCAAAAGTTTTGATTTCAATTCCGCTCACTTTGCTTAATTTTGCAAGATAATCTAAATATTCCGGCTTTTCGATGTTCATTGCTTTATCTGGACGCCATGCAGGGAGTACCTGTACTTCAAAGGAATCGTCTTCTGCAATTTTTTTATGCCATTCTAAAGAATCAATCGGATCGTCTGTTGTACAGATTAAAGTAACATTGGACTGTCTGATTAAATTGCGGACACTCATACTGTCTTCCTGAAGTTTGGCATTGCAAAGATTCCAGACTTCTTCTGCTGTGTCACCGTTTAATGTTCCAGTATAACCGAAATACCTTTGAAGTTCTAAGTGACTCCAGTGATAGAGTGGGTTGCCGATTGCTTTTGGAAGTGTTTCAGCCCATTTTTGGAATTTTTCTCTGTCGGAAGCATCACCGGTGATATATTTTTCATCAATTCCATTGGAACGCATTTGACGCCATTTGTAATGATCGCCGCCTAACCAAACCTGTGTAATATTTTCGAATTTTCTGTCTTCTGCAATTTCCTGTGGATTGATATGACAGTGATAGTCTAACACCGGCATTTTTGCTGCAAACTCATGATAGAGAGTTTGTGCTGTTTCTGTGGATAAAAGGAAATCTTTGTCCATAAACTGTTTCATTGAAAAATCCTCCTTAAAATAAATAATGATAAATAGCCGATCTTGTAAAATAATAATGAAAATAAAAAGTCGGCTGCAGGTAAATATTATATGAACTGTAAATACAGTTATATATAAAAGTAAAGAAAGCGGTTTGTGTTTTATCGGAGGGCTGCTAAAGGGGCATCAAATCAGTAGTCATACGATAGACAATATTGGCTGAGATGGTAATGCAGCCCGGTACGTCATTTCCCTCAAAAATTCGCATAAGGGAGTTTACGGTATTTACACAGAGAGCTTCCACTTTGGTGTCGATAGAAGTAAGTTCTGGTTCAGCACAGGTTGCTAAAATAGAGTTATTATATCCTATAATACTGAGATCTTTTGGAACATGGATATGGTGTTCTAAAGCATATTTTAGTGCGCCCACAGCGAGAAAATCGTCAGAAGTAACGACACCATCAAAGGTAAATCCCTGCTGATAAAGAGCGTCAACAATGTTTTTTGCCTCATAAATTCCTTTTGGGCATATCTGTAAAAAATGTTCGTTTGGGGTAATGCCATGTTTTTTTAAAGCCGCTAAAAACCCACTTTTTTTTTGCAGACCACTGTAAGAGTTACTGGTATAGAGATATAAAAGTTTTTTTCTGCCAGAGGAGAGAAGGGCATGTGTAATCTGATAGATGGCACGGTAATCGTCACAAATGGTACAGTAAATATTTTCTCCTTCTAAATAGCCATTAATCAGCATAATCGGCACTTGTTCTGCTGCAGAAAAGATATAGGCATTGTCTTTTGGTTTTGCTTCTAAAAATTTTGATCCTACTAAAATCAGAGCATCCACTCGCTTAGAGAGCAGTAAATTTAGGGACTGCTTTTTATTTTCCAGATTATCTCCGGTACAGCATAGAATAGAATCATAGCCATGGATTCTTAGTTCATGTTCCGTATAATATACTGCATTTGCCAGATACATATCAGAGGAATCGGTACACATAATACCGATGGTCTGCATGGTGTTTAAGCCTAGACCTCTGGCAAAGATATTTGGCGTATATCCTAATTCCTGCATAACAGACAGTACTTTCTGTCTGGTAGCATCACTTACATTGGGATTGCCGTTCATAACACGAGAAACAGTAGCGATGGATACACCAGCTTTGTTTGAAACGTCATAGATGTTCAATTGGCTCATTGCTACTCAAAATGTTTTTGGATATTTTGTCTGGTAGCTTCTCCTTTCTTTCTGGAATGTTTTTTGTCTTTGTATTTTTTAATAGACAACGTTGCTTTCATTTGAATTGTTGTTAAGTTTTTTACAGATATATTTGGTTGGTTTGTTAAATCTTTTGATTTATTATTTGTAATATTTGATAAATTTATAAAGAACTATCTTTTTTATAAATTTATTATGTACACAAGCAGGAGAAGTAAATTTTCCTGCTTAATTGGTGTATTGAAATTGGGAGTAGCTGTGAAATACAGGATGTAAGTGCTTACAGCCTATATTTTAAATTATACTATGCATTGTGAAGATTGGCAATAAAAAATTAAAAAATATGGAAAAATAGAATTGACTTATTGTAAATTTGTATGTAAAATAGAAAATGTAAGTGCTTACAATGTACAGATAAGCAAAAAACCTGTTGACCGTGACCGCACGTAAGTTACCTATTGCCGGTTACATCCTAATTTTAAACTATGAGGTGATAAAAGAAATGGAAAGATTAACCAAAAAAATTTCAAATCCTGTAGAAAGACCAGTAAAAGTGATCCAGTTCGGTGAAGGAAACTTTCTCCGTGCATTTGTTGATTACATGTTTGATGTAGTAAACGAAAAGACTGATTTTAACGGCAGTGTTGTAATTGTAAAACCAATTGAATTCGGCAATTTAGATCGATTTCATGAACAGGACTGTCAGTATACACTTCAGTTAAGAGGAATTGAAAATGGTGAAGCAAAAGTTGATACCCGTATTATTACTTGTGTATCGGATGCAGTTGCTGCTATTGAGGACTATGAGAAATACAGTGCATTAGCAAAATTAGATTCCGTTCGTTTTGTGGTATCAAATACAACAGAAGCGGGTATTGTATTTAATGAAACCGATCAGTTTGATGCAAAGCCGCCAAAGACTTATCCGGGGAAATTGACAAAGTTTTTATTTGAAAGATATCAGCATTTTAATGGTGCAAAAGACAAAGGATTGATTTTGATTCCTTGTGAATTAATTGCAGATAATGGAATTGAATTAAAGAAATGTATCTTCCAGTTTATCGATCTGTGGAATCTAGGTGAAGAATTTAAGGCATGGGTAGAAGAGGCATGTTCATTCTGTCCGACTTTGGTAGACCGTATTGTTCCGGGATATCCAAGAGATGAGGCAGCAGAACTTTGTGAAAAGTTTGGTTATGAAGATCAGTTAATTGATACGGCAGAGATTTTTGGCTTATGGGTAATTGAAAGCGATAAAGATTTAGAGGCATTAAAGAAAGAACTGCCATTTGATAAGGCAGGGCTTCCGGTTGTATTTACGGATGATCATCATCCATATAAAGAAAGAAAAGTACGGATTTTAAATGGATCACATACTTCCTTTGTATTGGCTTCTTTCCTTGCAGGAAATGATTTGGTAAAGCAGTCCATGGATGATTCGACAATTCGTAAATTTATGGAGGAAACTTTATTTGATGAGGTTATTCCTACTTTATCTTTGCCAGAGGAAGAATGTAAGGAATTTGCGGCTGCTGTAATCGATCGGTTCCAGAATCCTTATATTAAACATAAGTTATTGGATATTTCTTTAAATTCCGTATCAAAGTGGGAAGCACGCTGTCTGCCTTCTTTCCTTGGATATGTGGAGAAATTTGGAAAATTGCCGAAGTATTTGACTTTCTCGATTGCAGCATTGATGAGTTTTTATTCTACTCAGAAGGACGGAGAGGTGAATGGAGGACGGTGCTTGATTGGAAATCGAAATGGAGAGGAGTATGCGATTCGGGATGATCAGGCTGTATTGGATTTCTTCCAAGAAAACTCCGGGAAAGAGCCGAAGGAGTTTGCTCAGGCTTATTTGAGTACGGAGAAGTTCTTTGGGCAGGATCTTTCGAAAGTGGACGGGCTTGTGGATGCTGTGGCTGGATATATTGCAGATATTCGGGCTAAGGGGATGCGAGCCGTTGTGGAAGAATTGACAAAATAGAATTTGGAGGATGCCTGAACTAGAAGATGGGGTTATTCCGGGGAGGATGCTCGAATTAGAAGATAGGGTTACTCCGGGGAGGACGCCTGAAGTAGAAGATAGGTCTGCTCCGAGCCCGTTCGCACTTAGCATTTCCTCGCAGCGGACACATAAGGCACGAAAATACCGTGCCTAAGTGCCAGCGGGAAATGATGACCCTGCGCAGACCTATCTTCTACTTCAGGCTGTTGGTTCAGGAGTGGATTGTAAAGTATTTGAGAGATAGAAAAAAACAGCAGAAATGGAGAAAATGAGTTCTGAAAATTGAGGGCAGAAATAAAATAAATAAAATCTAGGAAAGGAAAAGCTATGAGATGAACCTCACAGGAAAAAGAATGTGGGGATTACTGATGGTTAGTCGGGAATTTACGGCTGTGGAGTGTATAAAAACCAGTGAGTAGTTGAAATGGGGCGAAAGTATACATGGTGAAGCGGCAACTGTAAATCGTGAGATTGCAGTGAATCATCTCGCATATATATTTTTGTATATGTTTGTAGTAGCGGTGTGGCATGCAGGATATTATCAAGATTCATCAGAATGATAACGTAGCAGTTGCATTGAAGCCGATTGAGAAGGGGACAGTTTTGCAGGTTGGCGGAAAGGATGTAACGACTGTAGAAGAGATTCCTCAGGGGCATAAGTTTGCGCTTCGGGCAATTCAGGCTGGTGAAGAGGTTGTAAAGTATGGATTTCGTATTGGTTATGCAAAGGAAGATATTGCGGAAGGTGCGTGGATTCATACACATAATTTAAAGACGGCTTTGGGGGATTTATTGGAGTATTCTTATCATCCTGCCGGGACGGAGTTAAAGGAAACGGAACATGCTTATTTTGACGGATATAAAAGACCGAACGGGAAAGTTGGGGTTCGTAATGAGATCTGGATTATTCCTACGGTTGGTTGTGTGAATGATATTGCAAAGGCACTGGAGAAGAAGGCACAGAAGTTTGTGCAGGGAACAGTGGAAGAAGTGGTTACTTTTACACATCCTTATGGATGTTCTCAGATGAGCGAGGATCAGGAGAATACGAGGAAGGTGTTGGCTGATTTGGTAAATCATCCGAATGCTGGGGCTGTTTTAGTGCTTGGATTGGGATGTGAGAACAGTAATATTGGAGAGTTGAAACGGTATATTGGAGAATATGACGAGAAACGGGTAAAGTTTTTGGTATGTCAGGATGTAGAGGATGAGATGGAAGCGGCTATGGCACTTTTAGAGGAGTGTGCTGCTTATGCTGGACAGTTTAAGCGGGAAAAGGTGGATGCTTCTGAATTGATTATTGGGATGAAGTGCGGCGGATCGGATGGGTTGTCGGGGATTACGGCAAATCCTACTGTGGGAGCGTTTTCCGATATTTTGATTTCTAAGGGCGGGACAACCATTCTTACGGAAGTGCCTGAGATGTTTGGGGCAGAAACACTTTTGATGGATCGTTGTGCCAATCAGGAATTGTTTGAAAAGACTGTTGATTTGATCAATGATTTTAAAAATTATTTTAAACGGCACGATCAGACGATTTATGAGAATCCTTCTCCGGGAAATAAAAAGGGTGGAATTTCTACTTTAGAGGATAAGTCTTTGGGATGTACACAGAAGTCGGGAAGTGCTTTGGTAAAGGGCGTTTTATCTTATGGAGAGCCAGTTTGTACAAAGGGGCTGAATCTGTTGAGTGCGCCTGGAAATGATTTAGTGGCAGCTACTGCACTGGCAGCTTCCGGGGCTCATATTGTATTGTTTACTACCGGACGAGGAACGCCGTTTGCTTCTCCTGTGCCTACTGTAAAGATTTCTAGTAATTCGGCTTTGTACAATAAAAAGACAAATTGGATTGATTTTAATGCTGGACGTCTTGTAGAGGAAACTTCTATGGAGGAACTTTCTATGAATTTGTTCCAGTATGTATTGGAAGTGGCTTCCGGGCGTAAGGTAAAGGCAGAGGAAGCAGGATTCCATGATATGGCTATTTTTAAACAGGGTGTTACTTTATAAGTATCTTATGTAGATATTTTGACTTTACTTTGATTAGGATTTTGGAAATAAAGTGCTGCAAAGGAAGGTTTTTCTTTCACCGGACGCAAGAGGTGGTTTGCTCCTTTCCTTTGCTTGCTCCGCTCTCCGAACGGTAAGAAAGTCTAGGGCTTCTGT
>CAJUGZ010000116.1 GCA_910585855.1 uncultured Lachnospiraceae bacterium
CTTTACACCAATTCCGCTTCGGCTGAAAGGAGGGCGAATTGCACCCCGGTCTGTCCGGTTGGACATACAAAGATACAGAAGTCTTAGAACTTCTTGCTTTTTGGAAACCGGAACAGCAGACTGCCCACCGTTTTCGAATCTGGCGTCCTCCAGCGTCCTCCAGCGTCCCCATATTTAAAATATCTTGCGAAAATCATTAAACATTACTACTGCCATAAGAGCCATTAAAAGCACCAGTCCCACCAGATGTACCATTCCCTCTTTCTCCCGATCAATCGCTTTCCCCCGAATTGCCTCTAAAATCAAAAATACCATTCGCCCTCCGTCTAATCCCGGAATCGGCAGCAGATTCATAACACCAAGATTGGCACTGATCATAATTGCAAAATTAATTACATTTAACAGTACACTAATTAGATTTGTCTTAAAATCAACTTCTTCACTGGTGCTTTCTTCTACTACTTCATTGACCATATTTACAATCCCCACCGGACCAGACAAATCATTTACTGTGACTTTTCCTTTAAAAATCAGCTTTAAACTTTCTATTACCATTGAAATCTGATATTTTACTTCATAAAGACTATATTTTAATGTTTCCAAAGGAGATGTCTTTGTTCTTAAAGAAGAAACATAAATTCCCATATAGTAAGCACTTCCATCCTCATTTGGCTTTGGTACAATAGTAGAGGTAAACTGTTTTCCATTTCGATCTACTGTAACGGTAAGCGGTTCTCCGCTATGGATTGCCAGATATAATGTCACATCCCGATAAATCGTTATCTTTTTTTCATTAATTTGACGAATAATATCTCCCTCTTGAAAACCTGCCTCCTGTGCTGGATAGCCTTCCATCACTCCAACAATCAAAGGTTTGTCAAATCCTACTATTCCGATTACTACAACTGCCATAAAAAAGGCAAGAATAAAGTTGAAAATCGGTCCGGCAAGTACGACCGACATTCTTGCCCATACGGATTTATTATTAAATGCATTGATATCGTCGCTTGCTTCATCTTCTCCTGCCATCATACAAGATCCGCCAAGCGGCAGTATTTTAATACAATATACCGTATCGCCTCTTTTAAAAGATGCCAGTTTTGGTCCCATTCCGATTGCAAATTCATTGACACGAATACCGTTTTTCTTTGCTAAAAGAAAATGCCCTAATTCATGAAAAAATACTAAAAATCCAAACATCAACAATGCCACAATAATTGACATAACTTTACCACCTGCTTTCTATCCATTCATAGGTTTCCTGTTCTGTTTCCAAAATTTGCTCTACACTTGGATATTCTCTATAAGGAATTGCCTGCATGGAAGCTTCTATGATTTCTGGAATTTCCAGAAAACGAATCGAACCCTCCAAAAATCGGCGAACTGCCAGTTCATTTGCTGCATTTAATATTGTAGGCATATTTCCCCCCTTAAAAAGTGCCTGATAGGCAAGTGCAAGCCCACGAAAGTTTTCCATATCTGGTGCTTCCAATGTAATCTGTCCTAACTTTGCAAAATCAAGCCTCTGTCCGGCAAGATACCGCCTTTTTGGATAATACAGTGCATACTGAATCGGAAGTTTCATATCGGGCGTGCCAAGCTGAGCAAGAACACCTCCATCTGCAAATTCTACCATGGAATGAATCACACTCTGCGGCTGTACTACCACTTCAATCTGTTCTGGTTCTACTCCAAACAGCCACTTTGCTTCTATTACTTCTAATCCTTTATTGACCATAGTAGCAGAATCAATCGTAATCTTTTTCCCCATAGTCCAGTTTGGATGCCGCAGAGCATCTTCTGGGCGTATCTCTTTCATTTCTTCTTTGGTACGTCCCCGAAAAGGTCCGCCGGAAGCCGTTAAAAGAATCCGGCTAATCGTCTTTTTATCCTCCCCCTGCAGTACCTGAAATATAGCACTGTGTTCACTGTCTACCGGAAGAATCTTTACCTGTTTTTTTTGAGCCAGCGGTATAATCAAATGCCCCGCTGTTACCAAAGTTTCTTTATTGGCAAGTGCAATATCCTTTCCTGCCTCTATTGCTGCTATGGTAGGACGTATTCCAATCATTCCTACTACTGCTGTTACCACCAGTTCTGCTTCGGATTCGGTCGCTGCCTCAATCAGCCCTTCCATTCCGCTGACTATCCGTACCGACAGATCTGCTGTTTTTTTTCTTAACTCCTCTGCCCGATCCTCTTCCCAGACACAGGCTAATTTCGGCAGAAATTCCCGAATCTGTGCTTCTAAAACCACTAGATTGGATCGGGCTGCCAGAGCCGTTACCTGAATATCCTGATTTGCCCGAACCACTTCTAATGTCTGTGTTCCAATTGAGCCGGTCGAACCTAATACTGCTATTTTTTTCATTGATTACCTCCCTAAAGAAATACAAAGATAATAGATCGCCGGTGCTACAAAGATTACACTGTCAAATCGATCCATAATTCCGCCATGTCCCGGAATCAATGTTCCGTAATCCTTTATTTCTTTATTTCGTTTAATTGCAGAAGCACACAGATCACCAATCTGAGAAACAACTGCTCCTAATGCACTGACGATTCCGCAGCTTAACGCCGGATTGTGAAAAACTCCCTGTAATGTTTCCTGAAATAAAAAACCAAATAGTACACTAAAAAGAAACGAACCCAAGATTCCTCCCACACTTCCTTCGATTGATTTATTTGGGCTAAGTATCGGTGCAAGTTTTCGCTTTCCCATTGTCACACCTGCTAAATAAGCGCAGGTATCACAAATCCAAGAACTTAAAAAAACCAGCCAGACTAAAACAATTCCCCCTTCCAGCATACGAATCTGATAGACATAGGACAGCATCACCGGCACGTAAAATACCCCAAAAAACACCGCCGTTACTTGTTCTGCATGAAATTTTGGAAACGTCAGTACATAGACCGCCATTAAAAGCATAATCAGCATAATTGCCAGCATCGGAAAATATTCCTGCAAAATCCCCTGTTTTTTTTGATTCATCCATAACAGGGCATAATATCCAAAAGCAGCCAGATACCCTGCTGCCCCCAGTAAAGTCCTATGCACCTGATACACACGCATCAATTCCATCAGTCCAATAAAAGAAATCACCGATATCACTGCAAACGTAACCGTTCCTCCTGTCAGCAATGTTGCCAGTGCAGCGATTACCAAAAACCCCCCGCTGATACACCTTGTCAGAAATGATTTCGTCAATAATTTTTTTAACATAATGTTCTTCCTTTTCTTTCCTTTTATACCCATTTTATCCCATTGTTCTGCTCTAAACCTAAATCTAAACTCCGCCAAAACGCCTATCTCTAGCAGTATATTGCCGGACAGCTTCCTTTAATGCGTTTTTATCAAAATCCGGCCAAAGAACCTCTGGAAAATAAAATTCGGCATAGGCACACTGCCACAATAAATAGTTTGATAACCTCTGCTCTCCGCTGGTACGAATCAAAAAATCTGGATCAGGAATATCTTTGGTATCTAAATAAGAAGAAAACAATGTTTCATCTAATTCGTCTGGCTGTATTTTTCCTGCTCGACAATCCGCTGTCATACGCCGAACCGCCCGAAGGATTTCATCCCGGCTTCCATAGTTTAAGGCAATCTGAAAATTCAGTCCTGTATTGGAAGCGGAAACCTCTTCTAAACGCCGAATACTTTTCTGAATATCCAAATCCAACCGGCTGATATCTCCAATCACACGAATACGCATATTATTATCTCTTGCTTTTTTTATACTATCCGCTAAATAATTTCTTAATATCTTCATTAAAGTAGCAATTTCATCTTCCGGTCTTGCCCAATTTTCAGTAGAAAATGCATAAACCGTCAGATATTTTACTCCCATTTCTGCTGCGGCACGACAGATTTCCTCTAACCGCTTTGCCCCCTGCTGGTGTCCAACCGAACGGGGCAGCTTTCTTTTCTTTGCCCATCTCCCGTTTCCATCCATAATAATTGCAATATGCACTGGTATTTTTAACAATTCTTCCACCTTAGAACCTCCCCTTTATATAATCAAGCAAATATGCAAATTTCCTTATGCACCCTGTACATAAAAACAAAGGACCTGCCAGAACAGGTCCTCGCCTTACATTTCCTATACCGTCAGAATTTCCTTTGACTTCTCTTCCACTGTCTTTTCTACCAAGTCCACATATTTATCCGTTAATTTCTGAATCTTTTCCTCTAACTGCTTCTGCTCGTCCTCCGAAATTTCATTTGCTTTTCCTGCTTTCTTAAAAGTATCATTGGCATCCCGGCGGATATTGCGCATTGCAACCTTTGCTCCCTCTCCTTTTTTCTTTACATCTTTTACCAGTTCTTTTCTTCTGTCTTCTGTCAATTCAGGAAATACCAGACGAATTGCTTTTCCGTCATTATTTGGCGTAATTCCCAAATCAGATGCTAAAATCGCCTTTTCAATTTCTTTGATTAAACTGCTCTCCCATGGCTGAATTAAAATCATTCTTGCTTCTGGTACAGAAACATTGGCTACCTGCTGAAGCGGTGTAGCAGAACCATAATAATTCACTCTTAACTTGTCCAATAAATGCGGATTGGCACGCCCTGCACGAATTGATGCATACTCATTTTTCAGATTTTCCAAAGATTTCTCCATCTTTACTTCGTATTCTTTTATGTCCATTTTTCTCTCTCCTTTGTCTGATTTATTTTTTCTGATTTTGCCTATACAGTTACCATAGTTCCCGTTTGATTCCCCCGTACTGCCTGAATGATGCTATCCTTTTCATTCAAACCAAATACTTTCATCGGTATTTTATTTTCCATACACAATACGGCAGCCGCCAAATCCATTACACCAAGCTGCTTTTCTACTACTTCTTTCATTGGAAGCGTTTCATATTTTTTAGCATCTGGATTTTTTCTTGGATCAGAATCATACACGCCGTCAATCGCTTTTGCTGCCAAAATAATCTCTGCCTCAATTTCTACTGCCCGAAGAGCCGCTCCCATATCGGTAGAAAAATATGGATGTCCTGTACCTCCTGCAAAAAATACAACCATTCCCTTTCCAAAGTACTTATTTGCTCTATCTTTGGAGAATAATTTTGTAAAAGAACCACATTCAAACGGAGTTAATACCTGTGTTTTCATTCCAACATAACGAAAAATTTCAGATACATAGATACAATTCATCACGGTTGCCAACATACCGATCTGATCTGCCTTTGTTCGATCGATTGTTTCACTTGTCCTTCCTCTCCAAAAGTTTCCGCCGCCGATTACTACCCCTACTTCCACGCCGTCTTCTACTATAGTTTTCACCTGTTTTGCCACTTCCATAACAGTGAATTCATCAAACCCGGTCTTTTTTTCTCCTGCAAGAGCCTCCCCGCTAAGTTTTAACAATACACGCTTCATGTTTTTTTCCTCCGGTTTTAAATTAGCTGCATCGTGTCTTGTACTGTCAATTACTTTATCAGTTTATCATATTTTTGTCAATCAGACCATAGGTTTTTCTATCTTTTTTCAAATCTATTTTTCTATATTATTTAAAAGCAATCTTCATCTTTCTGACACAAACCAAAGCCGCTGCCAAAGCCATTATCCCAGTAGCCGTATTACTAACCAGCATAACGATTCCAACCGCTTCACTCCCTAAAGCTGTAAAATGCTGAAGCCCCCAAAGCACAGGAATCCGAAAAAGAAAAATTCGCAAAAAATTAATCAACAATGTAATCTTCGTATACCCCATTCCAAATAAAAGAGCCATTACAGCCGCATTAATCCCCAGTGGAATTGCTCCGCCCCAAGCTTCATAACGATAAATAGCAATAATCATATCCTGAAACTCCTGATCCATTCCCCCCTGAGAAGTAGCAAAAATTGCAGAAAGCTGCCCAATAAATACCATAGTCAAACTAAGTCCTGCCGCTCCAACCACCATATTAATAACAAGCACCTTCCAAAATGCCTCCAACACCCGCTTTTTCTTTCCCGCTCCAAGATTTTGACTAATAATCGCAGCCGCACCCTCCTGAAACCCATTTTGAGAAGAGGTTGTCAGCCCACTCATATTATTTGAAATTCCAAGTGCTCCAACCGTCAAAGCACCATAAATGCCACTCATAGAATTTACAATCACTTTTCCAAGTGCAAATGCACACCGTTCCACCATAATAGGAAAAGATACCTGAAACATCGGTTCAAGCACCGGCTTTCGAAACCGAATACTACGCAGAGAAAATCCAAATGCATTTCCTCTCTGATTCATATTAACCACCCCTGCTGCTAACATTACTCCCTGAGAAATCAAAGTAGCAACTCCAATCGTTACAATATCTCCATTCAAAACATAAACAAACAACGCCGTCAATCCTAACTTTACCCCTGTTACTAAAAGATTCAGATATAAAATACGTTTCGAATTTCCCCTTGCCCGTTCTACAGCAATATAGACATTATTTAAAAAAGTAATTACCAGAGCAAACAATTCCACAATAAAATACTGATTTCCAATCTCAATCAGACTTTCCGGCGTCTTTACCAAATACAAAAGCTGCCTAGAAAAAGGAATAATTCCAACAATCACCGCTATTCCAAGCCCGGCACAAATTCCAAACAATATACTGACTCGCTTCTTTACCATCTCATAATCTCCGGCACCATAAGCCTGACTGATTTTTAAACTTCCCCCGGTTGCAAGTCCTCCACCCACCGAAGATAAAATCTGCAAAATCTGAAACAAATAAGCAACTGCCGAAACCGATTCTGCACTGATATGAGAAGCCATCATAGAATCCAATATTTTAAACAGCATCCCCAAGGTCTGATACAGTGCCAATGGTGTTCCTGTAACCAGTAATACCTTCCACATATTTCCATTTAAAGCAAACTCTCTAAACTTTTCATCTTTTTTCGACAACTTTGCCTGACTCATTTCATTTCTCCCTATTCTTTTGCTCTTTATCCAAAATCTATTTCCTCTTACCAGTTCCAATGCCCCTTATTTTAAACTAATTTTTTCATATTTTCTACAAATTTTAGCCAATATTCTCCATAAAATACAGATTTTTTGTCACCTCATCCTATTCCATTAAAAAAAATTCGGCTGACTAGTTTTTACCTCACAACTTTAAAAAACCAGCCAACCGTATCCTATATCCTCTATTGATTCAACATTTCTGTCAAAATTCGATTTACCATTCCGGGATCTGCCTTCCCTTTCATCGCTTTCATTGTCTGTCCCACCAAAAATCCCATGGCCTTTGTCTTTCCAGCACGATAGTCCTCCACTGACTGTGTATTTGCCAAAATTACTTCTTTTATCGTACTGCGAAGAACCTCTTCATCATTTACCGTTTTCAATCCTTTCTCTTCTACATACTGTTCTGGATCGATATCCTCCCGAAAAATTACTTCAAACACATCCTTTGCCACTGTCCGATTAATTGTTCCTGCATCCAAAAGTGCAATTAACTTTGCTAAATGTGCCGGAGAAAAAGAAATTTCATCTACATCCTTTTCCTCTTCTTTTAACAGCCGCATCGCCTCTCCCATCAGCCAGTTCGAAACCTCTTTTGGTTTTTTACAAAGTGCAATCGTTTCTTCAAATAAATCTGCCATCTTCTTTGAGGAAGTCAAAATCAAAATATCATACTCTGGAATCTGATACTCCCTTTTATAACGTGCAATCTTTTCATCCCGAAGCTCTGGCTGCCTTTGTTTTACCTGCAAAAGCCATTGATCCGAAATCTCAATCGGCACTAAATCTGGTTCAGGAAAATACCGATAGTCCTGTGCATCTTCCTTTGAACGCATAGCATAAGAATATTCCTTATTGTCATCCCATCGTCTGGTTTCCTGTACCACCTGTTTTCCCTCTTCTAACAGTTCAATCTGCCTAGCCCGCTCCCCATCAATCGCTCTGGCAATCGCTTTAAAAGAATTTAAATTTTTCATCTCTGTCCGTGTTCCAAATGCTTCTGCCCCCGCTTCCCGAACCGAAAGATTGACATCTGCCCGCATCGAACCCTCCTGCAGTTTACAATCCGAAGCCCCTAAATACTGAATAATCAATCTTAACTTATCCAAATAGGCAATTACTTCCTCTGCAGAACGCATATCCGGCTCAGACACAATTTCAATTAAAGGCACGCCGCTGCGGTTATAATCTACCAAAGAACAGTCCTCCCACTCGTCATGAATCAGCTTTCCGGCATCCTCCTCCATATGGATTTCATGAATCCCGATCTTCTTCTTTCCGGCTGCCGTTTCTATCTCTACACTGCCATTTACACAAATCGGAAGATATAGCTGAGAGATTTGATAGTTCTGCGGATTATCAGGATAAAAATAATTCTTTCTGTCAAACTTGCAGTATTGATTAATCCTACAGTTAGTAGCCAGTCCTACCGCCATAGCATATTCCACTACCTGCTTATTTAATACCGGAAGCGATCCGGGCATCCCTGTACAGACCGGACAAGTATGTGTATTAGGTGCTCCTCCAAATGCCGTACTGCAGGAACAAAAAATCTTTGTCTTTGTCGCAAGCTCTACATGCACTTCCAGTCCAATTACGGTTTCATATTGTTTCATCACTTTTCCCTCTTTCTTTTATCCAACCTCTTTTTTAGCAATCGGACATCTCTGATACGTTCTGCTCTGCTCCCATGTATAAGCTGCCCGTATAATTTTCTTCTCTTCAAAACAATTTCCAATAAGCTGCATCCCTATCGGAAGCCCTTTTTCATCCACTCCGCACGGCACACTGATTCCGGGAAGTCCGGCAAGATTTACAGAAATCGTATAAATATCTCCCAAATACATCTGAATCGGATCAGATAAACTCTCTCCCAACTTTGGCGCAGTCGCAGGTGATACAGGTGCAGCAATTACATCATATCTTTCAAATGCCCGATCAAATGCCTTCTTTATCAAAGCCTTTGTCTTTAACGCTTTCAGATAATAAGCATCATAATACCCGGAACTCAGCACAAAAGATCCCAGCATAATCCTTCTTTTTACCTCCGCTCCAAACCCTTCCGAACGAGTTCTCTTATACATAGCATGAAGTCCCTCATATTCCTCCGTACGATATCCATACTTTACTCCATCAAAGCGGGCTAAATTGGAACTTGCCTCTGCAGAAGCAATAATATAATAAGCCGGAATCGCATACTCTACAAAATTCAGATCAAATTCTTCTACCAAAGCCCCTCTCTCTTCCAAAACCCGAATCGCCTTTTCAATCGCCGCCTTTACCTCTATATCCAAACCCTCTGTAAAATAATCCCTAGGTATCCCAATTCGAAGCCCTTTTACATCCTCCACTAAAGCAGAAGTAAAATCATAAGATTCCCGCTTTATCGAAGTACTGTCCTTCGAATCATAAGAAGCAACTGCCTCAAGAATTGCTGCACAGTCAGAAACATCCTTTGCAATCGGTCCAATCTGATCCAGCGAAGATCCATAGGCAATCAGCCCATAACGAGAAACCGTTCCATAAGTCGGCTTCAGCCCCGTAACCCCACAAAATGAACTAGGCTGCCGAATCGATCCGCCTGTATCCGATCCAAGTGCAAACGCACACTCCTCCGCCGCCACAGCCGCACAAGAACCACCAGAAGAACCACCGGGTACATATTCCGTATTCCAAGGATTTTTTGTCACTCCGTAATAAGAAGTTTCTGTTGTACTCCCCATAGCAAACTCATCCATATTAGTCTTTCCGATTAAAACCGCTCCTGCCTGCTCTAAATTCTGCATCGCCTCCGCTGAAAAAAAAGGAACAAAATTCTCTAAAATCTTAGAACTGCAAGTAGTCAAAATCCCCTTTGTACAAATATTATCCTTCACCGCTACAGGAACTCCCGCTAAAATGCCGACCTCTTCCCCCGCATCAATCCGCCTCTGCACGGCTTCTGCCCGCCGAAACGCTCCCTCTCGATCTAAAGTAACATAGCTGTGCAAAACCGCTTCCTGTTTCTCTATATTTCGAAAAGCTGCCTCCACTGCCTCCCGAGCAGAAATCTCCCTTTGCCGAATCTTTTTTGCCAGCTCTACTGCCGTCAAAGCCATTATATCCATTTCCATATCTTCCTTTCTCTTTATCCTCTTTTAATTACTCCACCGTCTTAGGAACAAAAAAACTCCCGTCCTTTTTCTTAGGCGCATTAGAAAGTATCGATTCTCTGTCATCTTTATTTTCCACAACATCTTCCCGAAATACATTTTTCACTGGAAATACATGGGACATCGGCTCTACTCCATCGGTATCTAACTCATTTAATTTATCAATATAGTCCAGCATACGCCCCATATCCTTTTTCGCCTGTTCCTTTTCCTCCTCTGAAAGCTCCAGCTTTGCTAAAATTCCAACATACTCAATCATTTCATCTGAAATTACATTTGCCATTTTTCCAACCTCCAATTCCAACCCAAAAAACAGCCACTAAGGCTCTAACCTTCCCAAATCTCTAGGAAACAGACAAGCTTCCCGTACATTTTCCGCTCCAACCAACTGCATCGTAAGCCGCTCTAACCCAATTCCAAGTCCTCCATGAGGCGGCATACCGCATCGAAAACAGCTTAAATACTGCTCCATCCCTTCCTGTTCCATTCCTCTCTTTTCCATTTTCTCTGCCAACATAGAAAAATCATGAATCCGCTGCCCCCCAGTCGTCACTTCCAACCCCTTATAAAGCAAATCAAAACTAAGTGTAAACGTAGCATCCTCCGGATCATCCATTGCATAAAAAGGTCGTTTCTTAGAAGGATAATGTGTTACAAATACAAAATCCGAACCATACTCTTCTTTTATATACTGCCCAATCAACGCCTCCTCCTCCGGCTCTAGATCATAAGGATTTCGAATCGGACGGCTATATTTCTCAGAAACTTTCTGCTTTGCCGTGTCAAACCGAATCTGAGGAATCCGGTCAACATCCGGCAGCAGCACCTCAAGCACATCTAACTCCCTCTTATAATCCGTTTCCAAAAGACGCATCATATACTGTAAAAACCCGGTTTCCATCGCCATAATCTCTTCAAACCCGTCAATATACCCCATCTCAAAATCCAAACTGGTATACTCATTTAAATGCCGCTTCGTATTGTGCTTTTCCGCCCGAAACACCGGTCCTGTTTCAAACACCCTCTCAAACACTCCCACCATCATCTGTTTATAAAACTGCGGACTCTGCTGTAAAATCGCCGATCTGTGAAAATATTCCAGCTTAAAAATATTTGCTCCACCCTCCGCCGATTTTGCACCAATCTTAGGAGTATGAATCTCTGTAAAACCCTGCTGATAAAGAAAATCCCGAAACCCCCGAACAATCCCCTCCTGAATCCGAAATACCGCCCTCTCCCGAATATTGCGAAGCGCCACCGGACGATGATTTAACTTTGCCTCCAAAGAAGTATTCATCTTCCACTTTGCCACAGAAAGCGGCAGTCCCTCACTAGGCACAGACAACACCTGTATCCCCTTAACATGAAGTTCAAATCCATACGGTGCTCGTTCCTCATAAGCCACTATCCCCTCCACTTCTACCGCAGCCTCTTCCCTTAAATCCTTATTCTTCTGCACCTCTTCCTTTCCTTCTCCCTCCAAAACACACTGCACCAATCCCTCTCTCTTCCTTAAAATCAAAAACAATACTTCTCCCATATCCCGAATCGTATGCACTGCACCACACATCCGAACAACTTTTCCCTCCATTCCTCCTTCTCTGACAACATCAATCGAAACCCTCTCCTGTAACTTTACTCCTGTCAAATATTTCATCATTCTACTCCTCTCTTTCCTAACTTTCAAAAATTTCTGCAACCAAATAGAAAAAATTCCCCTATTCATGCACAAAAAAAGCCCCGGAATAATAAACTTTATTCCGGGACGAAATGATTCAATAATTTCCCATTCCGCGGTACCACCCGCCTTAAAAGAGGACTCTGCCATCACAAAGTATCTCCCTCTTTCCTCTCAAATACGTAACGTGTATCACGGATATACCTACAACATCTTTATTAGCCTGCTTTCAATATATCAGCTCCAGAGTGTTCCCACAACCGTCTTTTACCAAACAGCGCTCTCAGTCGGTGACGCTGTATTCCTGTCGGCTACTTCTCGGAAGGAGTCTCCTTCTTTGCCTTTCTTTTTTAACTTGTGTGTAATGTTAGCACAATTATCTTAAAATTGCAAGAGGAAATTTAAAAATTTTCAATTAATCTTTTTATAACTTTTCAGAGGAGGACGCCAGATTTGAAAACGGTGGGCAGCCTGCTGTTCCGGTTTCCAAAAAGCAAGAAGTTCTAAGACTTCTGCCTTTTTATTTCTCCAGCCGGACAGACCGGGGCGCAATTCGCCCTCATTTCAGCCAAAACGAAACAAGTGTAAGGAAGGATTTTACCAACCATAAGATAACCTCTTTTCTATCATCCGGGCTAAACACGCCCCTTTTTTTCACACCCTGCATGGAAGCAGGAT
>CAJUGZ010000117.1 GCA_910585855.1 uncultured Lachnospiraceae bacterium
AATTTCCGGGTGATACTGCATCACTACCCCCTGCGGACCTTCTTCAAAATGATGCACCACCGCATGAAGCAGTACATCCAACCCTGTCCTCTTTCTTGCCGATACCGGAACAACCGGAATCCCTCCAAGCATCTCAGGCAGACGATGGAGATCAATTTCCATACCCCGTTCTTCCACAATATCCATCATATTCAATGCCAAAATTACCGGCTTTTTCATCTCCAAAAGCTGCAGTGTCAAATACAAATTTCGTTCCAGCGAAGAAGCATCCACCACATTTACAATAACATCAATATTCTCTTCCATAATACATCGTCTAGAAACTTTCTCTTCAATCGAATAAGACGATAAACTATAGATTCCGGGCAAATCAATTAATTTTATCTTCTGCCCCTTATACTGCGTTTCTCCTTCCACCCTCTCTACCGTAACCCCGGGCCAGTTCGCTACCTTAAGATTTGCTCCGGTAAATGCATTAAACAAAGTTGTCTTCCCACAGTTCGGGTTTCCTGCAAATCCCACTACAATCGTTCTGTCCATCTACTTTTCCTCCTCAGAAACCACTTCAATTCCCTGTGCAATATGTTTCCCTATCGCCAGTCTGGTTCCTCGTACTTTTATAATACAAGCCCCTTTACGCTTTGCATTTAGCTTTTGTACCACCGTCATTTCATTGATGCCTAATGCCTCCAGCCTCCTTGTCAACTGAAACTGTTCCAGACGAATTCCTACAATCCGAAACTGTCCTCCTACTTTTCCGTCATAGAGTGTCATAAGCTTCACCATTCCTCTCTGTTTCCCTTTTGTATTTCTCGAAACTATTATACCATTATCAAATCACCTATTACAATATCTTTTCTTAAAAAAGGGAGGGGACGCCGAAATCGGAAGGAAGGTCTATTCCGAGTCCGCTTTCGCTTAGCATTTCCTCGTAGCGGACACTAAGACGCTAAAACACAGCGTCTAAGTGCCGACGGGAAATGATGACCCTTCATAGACCTTCCTTCCGATTTCAGCTATGACTATCAGCCGGAAAATAATATTGTTGTAAAAATTTATTGTATCCACGCTCCATCTTTATCTACCTGATATCCGTCTGGAGTAACTGTATTGAGCAGACAATCTCCCTCCTTTGTAAGGAAATACCACTTACCGGAAATCTTCTGCCATCCGCTTGCCATATCTCCACTTTTTGGATTAAAATAATACCATTTACCGTTTACTAATTTCCACCCCTCTGCCATATCTCCATTTTTTGGATCTAAGTAATACCATTTGCCGTCTGCTGTATGCAGCCAATTCGTTTTCATATCACCATTTACCGAATCCAAATAGTACCACTTTCCATTTACTAACTGCCAATTTGCAGCCATTTCACAATTTTCCTGCAGATAATACCAAACACCTGCTTTATTCTGATACCACCCTGTTTTTAGTGTTCCGTCTTCCTGTGCATAATACCATTTTCCATTTGCTGTAACCCATTCTGACTTTGCTGTACTTCCATCTGCCTTTAAAAATCTTTTTGTCATACCAGAAGTCTGTACCCCTTGATTCGAAACAGTATTATATCCTGAATCAGAGTCACTATCCTCTTCATCCGATCCGCTTGATGGATTTGACGGTTTCGTTGGTTCTGTCGGCGGATTTGGATTCGTAGATTCTCCCGTATAAGATACCATTTCTGCAAAAACAAACGTACTAAATTTTGTTACAGAAAAAGTAATTCTTCCATCCTCACGAAATACTGGATAAATCCGCTCTGGAGTCTTTCCTTGTGCGTGATAGTGCAAAATAACCAATTTTGAAAGGTCTACTTTCTCAGGCGGAGTCATTGTAATTGTAATCGGGGCAAGCAGTTCCCCTTTTTGCTCTATCTGAGTATGGCTATCCCCACTCAAACTAATATTTACTTGAACTGCATTTTGATACAGTACTTCATCAACTTTTTCTTCCTCTTCCTTTTTCACTTCTTTAAAACTTACTGTAACTGCACCGCCACTTACTGTATTCATAGCAGCTCCTACAATCTCTATTTTCTCACTGTCAAGCCCGGTAGCAGCATCTATAATCGGTGGTTCTACTTTGATATTATCCCTCTCTATTAATTCTTTTTCTAACGTTTCCATCTGCTTAAGAAATGCATCATCCCTCTGCATCGCCGCTGCAACCTTATCTACCCCTACTTCCTCTACATCCTGCAAAACACTGTCTGCTGTTATATCCGTCAAACTTTCTGTAATCTCCTTTATCTTCTCCTGATAAGGTCGATACTCTTCTTCTACTGTTTTTCCCCCATTCGCAATTTTTTCGATATCTGGTGAAAGTGGTCTTACTTCCGCTTTAATCTCTACACCTTCTTTTTCTGCCCAAACTCTAAGATCTGTAAATCTCTTATTCTTAATCCAATCAAACCGCATCGGCTGATTTGTTTCACCCTTTCCACTGATTACCGATCCTGTTGTATATATATTTTTTCCATCCTGATAAATCCTTAAACGCACATCATACTTCCCTGCTCCTTCCACTGGATCCCATTCGATCACAGTTGGTATCGTTTCTCCTTCTCCGATACTCCATCGAATCTCACTCACTTGTCCAATGTCTGTTTTCGGTCGTACATATTGATAGGAATTTGTAGAAAAAATCTTTTCACTATCTCCTACTGTCTTAACAATTCCAGTTGCCTTTGCTGAAGCAGTGTATTCTCCGCTTTCATTAATATAATCCACCCAATACAATTTATCCTCTTTATTTTTTCCAGCATATATATGTGTATTTCCAATAAACTCTCCATCTCTGTACATCTTAAAATTAAAATCCTGATTTTCATTGTTTGCTTCCTCTAAATTCCACTCAATATGAAACCATCCATCCTCGCTAAACCAAATCTGCTTAATCGGATTTGTTGTTTCAAGAATCTGCTCAGATCTCTCATATGTATAAAATTCCTCTTTAAAATAATCCTTCCAAACCTCTTTTTTAATTCGTAGTCTGCTGCCTACTCTAAAATTACTTAAATTACTTATTTTTTCTGTTTTGCCATCTGTTGTAATCCAAAGAAGAATCCCCATTGATCCCTCTGAATTCGTTTCTCTTCCATACCGCAGTTCTACCTTGCCGACTTCTTCTCCTTTTTCATTTCGAATAACAAAAGTATAAAGCCGTGTCGCCATATCCTCCTTTGGCAAACTCAGCGAAAATTCAGCCCAATCTTCCGTAACAATTACTTCCGTTTCCTCTGCAAATACTGTAAAAACAGACACGCTCCCCAAAAGAAACAAAACAGCTACTACACAAAGATATTTCCATATCCTCTTTCCTTTTTCCATTTTCCGTACCTCCAAACATTCTATTTTCTATCTATTTTTACCCTCTTTCCCCTTTCTATTGTATCTCACTTCCTTTCTGCTCCATTCTTTTTTTATTATAGTACCTGCCCATGACACATATTGTCACTCCTAACAAATTTTTTTATTTTTTTCTGATGCCTGTATGCAAAACAAAAAAGGCATAGTCTAAAAACTATACCTTTGCAAAACAATTCCTATTCTAATATAAGAAATACTCCTTTTGGATGCACCATCCCCAATGCCTCCAAACTTAACTTAACCCTATAGCCAACATTCTATTTTTTTCGTCTGGAATACACAGCCGAAAGCCAAATGAAGTTCTATGCAGGGTCATCATTTCCCGTCGGCACTTAGACGTTGTGTTGCTGTATTTTAGCGTCTTATGTGTCCGCTATGAAAATAGGAAATGCTAAGCGAAAGCGGACTCGGAATAGAATTTCATTTGGCTTTTGGCGTCCTGCTTTCAGCGTCCTACTTACTAAGCGTCAAAAGTTTATTTTTCAATTCACTCTCAATACGATTCAACTCCTGTTCTGCATCAGCCCGCTTCTGCCGTCCCTCCGTCTGAATCCGCATCACTTCATCTAAAGTACTAATCAAATTCTCATTTGTCTTCTTCAAAGTTTCAATATCCACAATCCCACGCTCCGATTCCTTAGCCGTTTCTATTGTAGCCATCTTCAATGTTTCTGCATTCTTTCGAAGCAGTTCATTTGTCATATTTGTTACTTCCCGCTGCGCACTTGCCGCCTGCTGCGAATGTGCTACTCCAAGTGCAAGCACCATCTGGCTCTTCCAAAGAGGAATGGTATTTACAATCGTAGACTGTATTTTCTCTGCCATCAAAGTATCATTGTTTTGTATCAGCCGAATCTGAGGTGCCATCTGAATGGAAATCATTCTTGTCAATTCCAGATCATGAATCTTCTTTTCAAACCGATCAATCATTGCATTATAATCATTTACCGCCTGTGCATCCTCTGGAAGCCCTGTCCGCTGTGCACGTGCTACCAGTTCCGGCAGTTCCTTTGCCTTTACGCTGTTAAGCTTCTTCTTTCCAGCAAGAATATACATCGAAATTTCTTTAAAATAAGTTTTATTCAGTTCATACAGCTTGTCTAGCATAGCCACATCCTTTAAAAGCTGAATCTGATGCCCCTCTAGCGTCTGGCAGATACTGTTTACATTTGTTTCTGCCTTTGCGTACTTTGCCTTCATCCCTTCTAATTTATTGCTGCTCTTTTTAAAGAATCCAAAAATTCCTTTGCTCTCCTCTTCTGCATCAAAACTTTTTAACTCCATTACCACGCTGCTCAGCATATCGCCAAGCTCTCCCATATCCTTTGTCCTTACATTATTCAGTGCAGATTCCGAAAAATCAGCCATTTTCTTCTGTGCTCCAGCTCCATACTGAAGAATCATATTGGAATTATTAATATCAATCTGAGATGCAAAATTTTCCACCATCCGCAGTTCCTCCGGCGACAGATTTGTTTCATCCATAATCGGTTTTACCTTCTCTGCTGGTTTTTCCGGTTCTACTGCCGCAAGCGGTGCTTCCTCTTTAAATGGTTCAAAAGTAAGGGTCGGAACTGCCCCATCCAATGTTAATTCTACGTCCTTTAACTCTTCGCTCATAGTATCCTCTCTTTCTGAATTTAATTGACAGACTTTGCTACTTCATACGATCGAAATCTGACTCCTTCAATCCCTCCTGCGCCAGCATCGTATTCAATACGGAAATATCCGTTGCAATATCCATCGCTTTATCATCAAATAAGCTGTCAAATAGCTTATAAAATGCTTTAATAATGGTATCAATCGTATTTTCAATCTCCTGTTTGGAATTTCGAATATTATCCGTTTCCACTGTATAATGATCAAATTCCCGATAAGCATTAATCAGCTTAATCGTAGTAGGAAGATAATAGTCCATAAACTTTCTCATCTCACCGATTTTATCTGGATTTTTCTTTAACTCCATAAAAATTCTTCCGATAATATCCTCCAATTTATACAGTTTATTCGATATTTCCTCCCCGGGAAGCGCCTCGTTTGCCTCTTGAATCTGCTTTAAATAACTTTCCCCATCCGTCATTGCCTCCCGCATTTCCTTTTCATATGGATCGATTTCCTCTTTCCGCCGCTGTTCCTCTTCTTCCTTTTCCATTTTCTTCTGTTCTTCTATCTCAAGCCTTTTGCGCTGTTCCAATGCATCCTGTGCCTGCATATACTGATTATAACTTTCTACATTCAAAAAAAGATAATCCTTTTTCTTACCTAACCTTCCCTGCGGAAACATCTTTAATTCTATCATCTTTCTTAGATCTTTCACTACAAAGCCCTTATCTTTATCCACTGCCGTAGCCAGTTCTTTTACTTCACAAAATGTACGCCCATGCAGATATTTTACATACTCCCGATACCGATTTAACCGCTTTCGAATAGTTCTTCCTCTATAAAGCAAAAAAATACTAATCAGCAAAAAAGGCAGCAAAATACCAAATGCTACTTCCGGTCCGCCATATCCTTTTCCAAATCCAATCAAAACAGCAAGAATACTTTCTGTCAAACCAAATCCCAATACACCAATCCAACCAAACACTGTTGCCACTACTCCAGAAACACTCCCTGCCGGATGACTGGTAACAAGAGGAGAATCATACCTTTTTGCAGGCGCAGCAGACTGCATTTTTCTGACGCTGCTATAGTTTCTGCTTACAGCCGACGATTTCTTCTCCTTTCCCTCTTCCGGTGAATATGTAGAATAGACACCATTCCGATACATCATCTTCGATCCGTCTGATTCTTTCTGCGGCTTTCCCTGCACTTGTCCCAATTCCATATTGACCTGCTGAATCGCCGTATTTACTGTTTTAGAAATATCCCGATTCAAATTTTTAAAATTACCCTGCGACACTGCACTCTGTACGATATTCTGAATTTCATATCCCAAATTTGAGTTTCCTGTCTTTTCTTTTTTTTCCATACTTATACCAAGCCTTTCTTCCCCATGTTTCTCAATATTTTGATTATATACCACTTTAGCATCTGGCGCAAGATGAATCTTTATCCCAATCTCAAAAAATACGCCGGAAGCCGAAGGAAGGTCTACTCCAAGTCCGCTTGCGCTTAGCATTTCCTAGAAAGACGAACAGACAAGGCTACCATAATAGACGGCTGACTGAAAACACATTCAGAAACAAGCCATATAAAAGCAAATAGGAGGATATAAAGTTATGACATATGTAGAATAGAAAGCAATTAAAGGAATTAGGGGCGAGGATAACGCAAGGATTATTAGGAATTTTGAAAGAAGCAATCCTGAATTGGCGGGATTGTTCGCAAAAAAGGAACATGAGGAACGTTTGACCGTTTGAAAGCTTATTCTTTTCTTAATTTGTTTAGACATGATGAAATTTGCAGATTTTGAGGGTTTACAGGTTTTATGTGGCGTATTTGCCTTTTTCGTTGGGGTATTCCTGTTGTCTTTAACAATTATGATACCGCACACAGACCAAAAGACGGGGAAAATATCATAGAAAGCGGTACAGATGGAAAATAAGCGGCTAGGACGGTACTTTTTGGCAAGAAAGACCGCTGTAGACCAAATGAACTACAGCGGTTATCAGAACATGACCATTTGAATCATTTCCATTGCTTCAACAGGGAAAGTTTATCCTAAGTGCAACTGTGCTTTTAATGCGTCCTGTAAAACTTGTGAAAAGTTGATACCTTTTTCCAAAGCGGCGTTATTAAGCCATGCCGGGATTGTAAGTGTTTTTTTGACTGATTTCTCAAAATGTTCCTTTGCATATGAAGCCACATCAACAGAAACCATGTTGACAAGACATTCGCACATAGGCGCATCCGGGTCAAGCTCTTTTGCGACAGCTTGCGGGTCAATATCTGTTAATTTTGACGGTTTTGGTATATTATCTCCATCCATTTGGCAAGTATGAAGATAGCCCGCTAAACATTCAACAGCCATTTCCATGGATTCTTCAAAGGTATCTCCGCATGTAGATAACCAGTTAAGATCAGGGAACACTACAGAATAGCCGTTTTCCTCATGAAAGAAACAGGCTGGATACATTGATAACATTTAACACACCTCCTATTATTATTAAAGGGGCAGGCAGTGGGGCTATTTAAGCCCCGCCTGTTTTTTGATGGAATTTTCTGTACCTTTGGGAAGGTCTTTTATATGAAACGGTATTGTGACTTTTCCCGATTTAGTCGGATGTATGTAATTTTTGTGTGAACCTTCTTGATTTTTGAACATCCATCCGTCTGCAAGGATTAGTTTTTCCATCTCCTTTGGTTTCATTGGCATTTTGTTTTCCTCCTTGTATTATAATAACACATAATACGTGTATTATCAATACGTATTATAAAAATATGTGTAAAAAATTAATAAAAAAACAGGAGGTTAAAACCCTGCCTTTGTGTTGTCAATCCTCTTTATCTGGCAGATTCTTTTCAGTTTGGGTGTAACGTGGGATTTCAGCTAACTCTTCCACACGTTCAATAGCTTTTGCCTGTCCGATTTCATTTAGCTTTTTGAATATTTTCACCATTTCTATATCTATCGGTTTCCAGTCAATGCCTTCTGTTAGTTTCATATTTATAAAATCACGGGCTAAATTATCATTTAAAGAGCCACTTGTTTTGAAAGCATTATATATGGGTGAATCGTAAAGAGGACTCTCTAATAAGTCATTGACCTTTACATCTAGGGCAGCGGCTATTTTGGCAAGGGTTTGTAGTTTGGGGTTTTGCTTCCCGTTTTCATATTTTCGAATATTTGATTCGGCTATTCCGCATAATTCACCTAATCTTTTTTGTGTTAATCCTTTTTCTTTTCGGATGGTTTTAATATTTTCCCCAATTGTCATTTCTTCTCACCTACCTTTTCAAAGTAGTATATCATAATGGCAATAAAAGTAACAGCGTGAAAAAAATCTTTTTTATACTTGACAGCGTTGTAACAAGCTGATACAATGCATATAACAGCTTGAAAACACGCTGTAAAAATTTTTTATTAAAGAAAGCAAGGTATAGGCTTATGGCAGACTTAAAGGCGTTATCTGGCGAAATGGCAAAGCTGAAAAGACAGCTTGAAACAGTGCTTTACATCTCCGGCTATCCTGATATGGGATTATCTAGCTTAAAAGTGAGAGTAAGGGGGGTAAATGGCAGGGGGAGCAATACAAAGTTGTTGTTTCCCCTTTTTCGCATTATCTGAAAGAATGGAGGTTGTGTTATATGGCAGAGAAGCGGAAAGACAATAAAGGACGCAATTTAAGAACAGGAGAAAACTAGAGGGCGGACGGTAGATATATGTATCGTTGGCAGGAAAACGGAAAGACAAAAAGTGTTTATTCTATGGATTTGGGGGAACTGAGGGAGAAAGAATTTCAGATACAAAAAGACATTAAGGACGGAATAAACAGTTACAAGGCTGAATCATTATCAGTGAATTCCATGTTTAAAAAATGGATAGAACGGCAGACAGGAAACAGAGATACTACAATAAATGTATATAAGCAAGTATATCGAAATAGAGTAAAAAAAGAATTTGGTGATAAAAAAATTGATATGGTTCTTAAACCCTTATTTGATATAGCTGCAAAAGATGATATTATTCGTAAAAATCCATGTAATGGAGTTCTTTCGGAAATATGCAATAAATGTTACGGAGAAAAACCGCACAGACATTCTTTAACAGCACAAGAGCAGGAAAATTTTATAGATTATTTGACAAAAAAACCTATATACAATAAACATTTGCCTGTTTTTGCGGTGTTATTTAGAACAGGGGGGGGAGAGTGGGTGAGATTTTGGGGATGACGTGGAATGATATAGATTTTAAAAATAATACAATATGTATCAATCATACATTAGGCTATAATTCTTTTGATGGGAAAATGCGTTTTTTTATCAATAAGCCAAAAACCAAAGCTGGAAACAGGGAAATCCCAATGCTGAAAGATGTGCGGGAAATATTGTTGAAGATGAGAGAGGAACGCCATAAAACGAAAGTAAAAACAGCAGTTATAGATGGATATACAGATTTTGTATTTGTTACCAGAACTGGAAATCCTATTTCCTATGTAAACCTTAATCATCTTATCAATAATAAATATTCATACAGAACAGAAAAGATTATAAGAAATGTACAAAAGAAGGTAAGAGAATAAGGTATCTTGAATGTTATAATCAAAATACCTTAAACCATTAATTGTTTATAGAAACAATATATCTCATAAATTCTTTTTTAAAATAAAATGCCCTGTTTTTGTCAGAAACTTCTCAACGATATATTTTTGAATAAATAGGATGATATGGCGTGGAATCTTTAGTACGAATTTATAAGAATTGTTAAGTCAACTTCTATACAAGGTAAAAAATAACCTAATCCACTTTCGAAAAACTTATCTCAATAGCACTTTCTTTGTAAATAAATTCTCTATTCTCTCAACTTCTTCAATAGTTACATATGATTACTTCTTCTCCAACCCTATTAGATGCATCTGAATTAATCATACGCTTAACACTTACAACATCTATCTTATAACCCTTGCTACCATACAATTTATTTATTAGCTCTGTATTATGATTTGTAAGCATACAGTAACATCCCCTTACTGTCAATTCATCATAAAGCTTTGCCAGTCGTTTATGACTTTCTATATCAAATCCCTCTTTGGTATATGATTCAAAAGAGGTAGGATTCAATGGTGCATATGGACTATCAATAAATACAAAATCATCTTTCTTAGCATTCTTACACGCTACTTCAAAATCTCCATCTATAATAGTTACTTTTTGCAAATACTGTGAAGTAGCCATAATAACCTTTTCATCAACAGATGCACTGTGGCTATTGTTGTATGGAACATTAAAAAGTCCCTTACCATTTACACGATACAAACCATTAAAACAATGCTTATTAATAAATACAAATAACGCTGCCAACTCTACATCATACTCTTCTTTCATCAGCTTGTTATTATAATGTTCCCGGAGAGAATAATAATATTTCTTACTATCATCCCACATTTCTTCATCAAGTTTGTTCACATCTTTTAAAAACGCATCAGGTGTATTACAAATCTGCTTGTATACATTTATCAAAGCCTTGTTTATGTCATTTATCAAAGCATTTGCAGGCAGCAGTTCAAATATAACTGCACCACCACCTATAAATGGCTCAAAATAATTATTATACTTTTCAGGTATTCTTTCCTTTATCTGTGGAAGCAGTTGACGCTTACCACCAGCCCACTTCACAAATGGAGCAACATTAGAATTGCTCATTCTGATTCCTCTTCTCTATGCCTGCAAATAAACATTTATTATACTTAGGAACTATAAAAAAATAACTGATACATCTTGACTTATCTATTTCTCCGATTATGCCTGTCAAAAAGCCTCGCCGTAGCCCACTACACCTACGTTTTTTGACATACCCCTTCAAAGAAATATCCTGCACAATCTATATCACTTATTTTTCTACAGTTCCTTACAAACATACAAAATAGCAACTAAAACTTTCACTCAAACCAAAAGAACGTTCCAAAATCCAACGTTTTAGTAAAACAACAAAGGTATGTTCTTCCGTTGAAGAAAAGAAAATGTGTTTGCTTTTTCATAAAATAACATTTTTTCAAAAATGTTCAGATACTAAACAAACTCTTACAACAATTCAATTTTACGTCTGGCAGTCATAGTTGAACTCGGAAGGGAGGTCTATGCAGGGTCATCATTTCCCGTCGGCACTTAGGCACGGTACTTTCGTGCCTTATGTGTCCGCTACGAGGAAATGCTAAGCGAGAGCGGGCTCGGAATAGACCTTCCTTCCGAGTTCAGCGTCCCCCCGCCAATCTAAAAATCCAAATTTACATCATTCCCATTCCACCGGCTCCTGCAGGCATAGCAGGTGTATCTTCCTTAATATTTGCCACAACCGACTCCGTAGTCAGCAATGTAGATGCTACACTAGTTGCATTTTGAAGTGCACTCCGTGTTACCTTAGCCGGATCTAAGATTCCTGCTTCTACCATATCTACATATTCTTCCTTCAAAGCATCAAATCCAATTCCGTTTTCTGCTTCACGAACCTTGCTTACAATAACAGATCCCTCTAACCCAGCATTGCAGGTAATGCAGAACAAAGGTGATTCCAAAGCCTTTAAAATAATATTTGCTCCTGTTTTTTCATCTCCCTCTAAAGAAGCTGCCATCTCTGCCACTTTCTTAGAAGCATGAATATAAGCTGCACCACCACCCTGAACAATTCCTTCTTCTACTGCTGCCTTTGTAGCTGCCAGTGCATCTTCCATACGAAGTTTATTTTCTTTCATCTCTGGTTCTGTAGCTGCACCAACACGAATTACTGCTACGCCGCCAGCCAGTTTTGCCAATCTCTCCTGCAGTTTTTCTTTATCAAAATCAGATGTAGTTTCTTCAATCTGAGTACGAATCTGCGCTACTCTAGAAGCAATCTCTTCCTTATCGCCTTCTCCGTCAACAATAATAGTATTCTCTTTTTGTACCTTAACGGATTTTGCACGTCCAAGCATATCCATTGTAGTTTCTTTTAAATCCAGACCCAATTCTTCGGAAATTACTTCTCCGCCTGTTAAAATAGCAATATCTTTCAGCATTTCTTTTCTTCTGTCACCATATCCCGGCGCTTTTACTGCTACAACAGAGAAAGTACCTCTTAACTTGTTTACAATCAAAGTAGTTAAAGCTTCTCCCTCTACATCTTCTGCAATAATCAATAGCTTTGCACCAGACTGTACAATCTGCTCTAAGATAGGAAGAATCTCCTGAATATTAGAAATCTTCTTGTCTGTAATTAAAATATATGGATTCTCCAAAACTGCTTCCATCTTATCCATATCAGTAGCCATATAAGCGGAAACATAACCACGGTCAA
>CAJUGZ010000118.1 GCA_910585855.1 uncultured Lachnospiraceae bacterium
CACATAAGACGCTAAAATACAGCGTCTAAGTGCCGACGGGAAATGATGACCCTGCGCAGATATCCCTTGGGCTTCCGGCTATGTATTTCAGTCGAAAAATAGAGGTGTAAAAAATGAAGCTACTGGGAGTAGAATAAAATAAAAAGGAAATTGGTGTATTATGATTATAAAAGAGGTTAATTTGGAAACGGTTTGTGGGATTACTAGTACGTTGCCTGTTAATACAGAACCGGAAATTGCTTTTGCTGGGAAGTCAAATGTTGGAAAGTCTTCTTTGATTAATGCTTTGATTCAGCGCAAGGCATTGGCTCGGACTTCTTCTCAGCCCGGTAAGACGCAGACACTTAATTTTTATCATGTCAATCGGGCGTTTTATTATGTGGATCTTCCGGGGTATGGTTATGCGAAGGTAGCAGTGTCTGAGAAGGAAAAATGGGGGAAGATGATTGAACGTTATTTAAGAAAGTCTGAGCAGCTTCGGGCGGTTTTTTTGTTGGTGGATATTCGTCATGCTCCTTCGGAGAATGATAGAATAATGTATCAGTGGATTTTGGGAAATGGGTTTCATCCGATTATAATTGCTACAAAGTTGGATAAAATAAAAAGAAGTCAGGTACAAAGGCAGGTACGCCTGATTCGGGATGGACTTCAGGTGGAGGAGGATACGATATTGATTCCTTTTTCGGCTGAAACGAAACAGGGACGGGAAGAGATTTGGGAGTTGGTAGAGCAGTTGATTGCAGAGTAGGGGAAGTGGAATTAGAGGCAGGGCGGAAAGTGATTTTGTTGAGGATGAATAGAGAGGAAAACGGATATGGGGTTGTTTGATATTATTGGACCTGTTATGGTTGGACCTTCTAGTTCCCATACGGCTGGGGCTGCCAGAATTGGTTATATTTGCAGTAAAATGATGGATGAGAGGATTTCGGAGGCTAGGATTTTGTTTTATGGCTCTTTTTTGGCTACGGGGAAAGGGCATGGAACGGATAAGGCATTGGTTGCAGGGCTGCTTGGAATGAAACCGGATGATGAGCGGATTCCTTATAGTTTAGAGATTGCCAGAGAGCAGGAGATGCAGGTGCTGTTTGGAGCAGTGGAACTGACGGAAGCGCATCCGAATACAGTAAAGCTGATTTTAACTGGGAGGAGTGGAAGAAAGTTAGAGGTGGTGGCGGCTTCTACTGGAGGAGGACGAATTCGGATTTGTCAGATTGACGGGTTGGATGCAAATTTTTGTGGGGATTATCCTACTTTGATTATTCACAATTTAGATCAGCCCGGATCGGTGATGGAAGTGACGGCTATGTTGGCAAAGGAACAGGTAAATATTGCAACAATGCAGCTTTATCGGAATCGCCGGGGTGGTAATGCTGTTATGATATTGGAGTGCGATCAGGAGATTTCAAAGGAATTTTTAGAATGGATCAAACGGTTAGAGGGCATACTGAAGGTGACATATTTAAGTCTTAGGGAAGGATAGAAACGGGGTTTTTATTGTTTTTTTATTATGAAAATTTTGGAATGGAGTAAAACAGATGGGTTATCGATCTTTGGCGGAAATTGCTTCTTATGGGCAGGAAAAAGGGCTTTCTTTTTGGGAAATTATTGTGATGGGGGATATGCGGGAACGAGATGTGACTATGCAGGAGTCAATGGAAAAGATGACGGCTATGTATCAGGCTATGAAGCGGGCAGATGCGGGATATGAGGAGAATCTGCGGTCTTCTAGTCGATTGGTGGGCGGAGATGGGGAAAAGGTGCAGAAATATTTTTTGAAGGGGGAGAGTTTATGCGGAGAATTGATTGGCAAAGTGATGGAGCGGGCAATTAAGATGAGTGAATCGAATGCCTGTATGAAGCGGATTGTGGCAGCACCTACTGCCGGATCTTGCGGGGTGCTTCCGGCGGTGCTTTTGACTATGGAGGAGAGGTTTTTAATTTTGCAGGAGCAGATTATACAGGCACTTTATGTGGCAGCCGGGATTGGTGAGGTGATTGCTTATCGGGCTTTTATTGCTGGGGCACAGGGGGGATGTCAGGCGGAGATTGGATCGGCTTCTGCTATGGCGGCTGGGGCAGCGGCTTTTTTAAAGGGGGCAGATGCGGAAGGGATTATTCATGCGGCAGCATTGGCTTTGAAAAATCTGCTTGGACTGGCTTGTGATCCGGTGGCTGGATTGGTGGAAGTTCCTTGTGTGAAGAGGAATGTGCTTGGGGCGGTAAATGCATTGACTTCGGCGGATTTAGTGCTTGCCGGGGTGCGGAGTGCAATTCCGCCGGATGAAGTGATTGATGCAATGCGGGCGATTGGGGTCGGGATGTCGGCAGCGATTCGGGAAACTGGGGAAGGCGGGCTGGCGGCTACTCCTACTGGGGTGGAGATTGCAAGGCGGTTGAAATAAAAAATTCCGATTGATCCGGATGCTGGAATTGAATTGAGTAATCGAATTAGTCGGACGCCGGAATTAAATAAGAGGTCTATTCCGAACCCGCTTTCGCTTAGCATTTCCTATTTTCACAGCGGACATATAAGGTGCTAAAACACAGCAATACAGCACCTAAGTGCCGACGGGAAATGATGACCCTTCATAGACCTCTTATTCGATTCCGGCTGTTAAAAAGCTGAGATATGGACGGCTGCCGGATTTTAATGAAAGAGGGGAATTGGTTGGGATAGAAGAGGATAAAGAGAAAGGGGATCAAGGGAAAACGGTGTTTGCACGTTATATGGAGGATACTACATTTTTAATTCCTACTCTGCAGGTGCTGCAAAAGATTATTACGGGATTATAGGATTAATATGAGCATGATATTGCAGATTTGGATATGTAGGGTGATTTGTATGAATATATACTTGATAAATTGTCTACAGCCGGACAGAATGGACAATTTCGGACACCGAAGCATATATATAATATTAATAAAAGAAGAATTGATAAAAATGGATTTATTAGTCAAAATCGAAATTTATGAAGGAATTTCTTTAACTTTCCCCATTTTTCAAGGTTTTTCAAACTTCAAATAGTGAAATGATATGTATTTTCCCTTGTTTTTGTCCTTATGGGCATTTGACAAGGGAATGTCTTTTCTGAATGTGCTTAGTCGTTGCCTGTAAAAACCTAGCGGAAGTTCGCTTAGCTTCCCTTGTGGCATGAGCATATACATTCATTGTGGTACTGACATCTGAGTGTTCTAAAAGTTTCTGCACTTCTCTGTAGTAGTTGCGGTGGCAAAGCTTCCCATACTGCATACGGTTTTTGAGTTGCTCCTTTCTTGTAAGATTTATAAGGAACTGATTTGAAAATGACAGGAGTTTTGTTGTTATAGGTTTTCTTTATAGGCATTTCCCCATGTTTCCATAGCATTCAGTATAGGTCGCATAGATTCGCCTAATTCGCTTAGTGCATACTCAACTCGTGGGAGAACTTCAGGATAAACAGTACGGGTAATAATTGCATCTGCCTCCATTGAGCGGAGACTGTCGGTCAGCACTTTCTGGCTTATCCCTTCTAAATCCTTTTGCAACTCATTAAAACGCCAAGGTCTTTGAAGAAGATTCCGCATAATCAGCAGCTTCCATTTGCTTCCTATAAGCTGAACAGTTGTGGCTACGGGGCAAGCGGGTAACTCGTCTTTTGTTTTCATATAGACACCTCCATAAATAATACACTCATTTTTGGGTGTTACATTACAATTATAGTGCTATATTCCGCAAAAATCAAGTCTGCAATGCATTAACAGAAAATTTACAAATAAATTTTGAGAGCATAGAGGCGACAATAGCACAAAAGTTACAAAAAAGTAACCTAGGTTATAAAAAAGTGCGTACTTGTAGGGGGGAAAAATATCCGTACAATAGTAAGTACAGAGGGCAGAAACCCGCTGAATACTTATATGGAGGTCTAAAAAATGGCACTTTTTAATCTGTTTGGATGGAACAAGAAAATGGAGGCTGCTCCTGCGGCTGCTTGTGGTTCTGCTTGCGGCACTGGTGATAAGCCGGAAGAGAAGCCTGCCGCTTGCGGCTCAGCCTGCGGTGCTGGTGATAAGCCTGCTGAAGCTCCTGCTGCTTGTGGTGCAGCCGACAAGCCGGAAGAAAAGCCTGCTGCTTGCGGCTCAGCCTGTGGTGCTGGCGACAAGTAAACCGTTCCATTCCCTAAAAAGCTGTTCCCAGCGGGAACGCTCTCGCCGGGAACATTTAGATGTTACTCGGTATAACCGATTTTATATAAAGCGAGGTATGCGATATGAAGCAATATTTTTCTTTTCAATGGCACATTACAGATGAGTGCGATCAACGGTGTAAGCACTGTTACATTTTTTCGGGGGATACCTGCAAAAAGATAGATTCTATGGATTGGCAGCAAATGCAGGACACTTTTTATAATTGTCTTGATTTTTGCGAGGTTTATAAGCGTTTGCCCTATTTCTATATTACAGGCGGCGATCCGATCCTGCACCCTGATTTTTGGAGGCTTCTGGAACTGCTTCACGAACACAGCGTACCTTTTACTATTCTTGGAAATCCATTCCACTTAAACGATCAGGTCTGCCGTGAACTGAAAGCATACGGCTGTGAGAAATATCAGTTGTCAATCGACGGTTTGCGTGAAACACACGACTGGTTCAGAAAGCCCGGTTCTTATGACTGTACTCTTGAAAAAATTAGCTGCATCAACCGTGCAGGAATCCGCAGCGTTGTGATGACGACAGTTTCTAAAACAAATCGAATGGAAATTCCCGACATTATCGATGAAGTTGTGAAAGCGGGCGTCAATGTATTTGCTTTTTCTCGTTATGTTCCAAGCGGCGGCGACTTAGATGCAAGTATGACTCCACAGGAGTATCGTGATCTGCTTGCAATATGTGATAAAAAATTCAAGGAATATGAAGCGGAAGGCTGTGATACATACTTTAACAAAAAGGATCACCTTTGGACGCTGTATGAATATGAAACGGGAGCGTTCAAAATTCCGACATCGGCAGAAGCGGGTATGATTTATGGTGGCTGTAACTGCGGAAACTGCCATATCACCATTCTTCCCACAGGTGAAGTTTACGCCTGCCGCCGGGTAGCCGACAGCCGTGTAGGTAATATTTTTACAGACCACCTTGATGATATATGGGTAACCAGTATGGAGTGCTACCGGGAATACAACAAATTTGGCAAATGTGCAAAGTGTAAACTGCTTGCATTTTGCCGGGGATGTCCCGCAGTTGCAAAAGGAACTAATGGAGATTTTTATGCTGCCAATCCGCAATGCTGGGCAGACGAGAAGAGCGATTTGTTCAGAAAGTGAGGATGTCTATGAACAGAAAAATGAAAGCGGTTTTGCTTGATAAACCGACAGAAGCCGAGAATGTTGTATTTTGCGAGATTCCGATTCCCGAAGTAAAGCCCGGTTGGGTACTCGTAAAAATAAAAGCATTTGGAATAAATCACTCCGAACAGATTTTGCGGCTGAATGAAATCAGAGCCGATTATATTAGGAAGCCGATTATTCCCGGTATTGAGTGTGTCGGAGAAATTGCTAATCCCTCAGACAGCGATTTTACAGTCGGACAAAAGGTAGTTGCTCTTATGGGCGGTATGGGACGCAGCTTTCACGGAAGCTATGCACAGTATGCACTTTTGCCGGTTCACCATGTATTTGCTGTAGAATCCGAACTTTCGTGGACGGATATGGCGGCAATCCCTGAAACCTACTTTACGGCATGGGGTTCGCTTTTTGAATGTCTTTGCCTGAAACCAAGCGATACATTATTGATTCGTGGCGCTACCTGTGCGCTGGGTTATGCGGCGATTCAGATAGCAAAAGTGATTGGCTGCACCGTCGTTGCAACAACGCATAAGGAAAGCAAGCTATCGTTGCTTGCTCAGGTAGATAAAGCGATTCTTGATACTGGAAAACTGTCTGGTACACTAAATAGCGTAACAAAAGCACTGGAGCTGGTCGGTCCCAAAACCCTGCCTGACACACTCCACTGTGTGGAAAAAGGCGGGATTGTCTGCAATACGGGTATTTTAGGCGGTGTATATACGCTAAACGGTTTTGATCCTATTAAGGATATTCCAAATGGAGTATATCTTACTAGCTTCTTTTCCAATTATCCAACCGAAAAAACAATGCGGGATATTTTTGGATTTTTAGATGAACACAGCCTGAAGCCCGCCATAGGAGCAAACTTTGTGTTTGAACAGATTCGGAACGCTTGTATGGCTCTTGACAGCGGAAGCGTGAACGGAAAAATCGTTGTCACCCTTTGACAGCAGGCAGGAGAAATAAGCAATGGGTATGGAACAAAAAACACATTTTATGGCAGATAAATTAAAATGTATTAGCTGCGGTAAATGCGTAAACGTCTGCTTCGGCATGGTGCTGTTTTTTAGCGAAGAGGGTTGCCCACGGATACGAAATTTTGAACGGTTTGGATGGAGGGGGCGTTGGAGATGCCAGCATTGTCTTGCAGTATGTCTGACAGGCGCAATCTCCATTTTTGATAAGAAACCGGAAAATTCGCTCCCTCTGCCGCCGTCTGAAAAGAGTATTGCTTTCTGCTGTATATCCACAGGCGAAATTCACTTTCCAAATGATAAAGCGGCAGAGATTGCAATACAGACAGTTAAAGAATATAAAAGGCAGATAAAAAGTGAAATAGAGGTGATATTCAATGTTTTCAAAGATTTGGACTACGGAATCTACAAAAAGTTGCTCCGAACAAATTAGCCGTCTGCAAGAAGCAATTGATTCTGCTGAAGCGATTGTAATCGGTGCAGGTGCAGGTCTTTCTACTTCCGCAGGCTTTGTCTATACTGGGGAGAGATTTCAGAAGTATTTTTCGGATTTTGAAGAAAAATATGGTTTTCACGATATGTATTCAGGCGGCTTTTATCCTTACAAAACACTTGAGGAGCATTGGGCATATTGGAGCCGCTATATCTATGTCAATCGTTATATGGATGCACTAAAGCCGCTATATCAGGAACTTTTGGAGTTTGTAAAAGAGAAAGATTATTTTGTTATTACAACTAATGTGGATCACTGCTTTCAAAAGGCTGGTTTTGATAAAAAGCGTTTGTTCTACACGCAGGGAGATTACGGACTGTTTCAATGCAGCGTTCCCTGTGATATAGATACCTACGATAATGAAAAAATTATACGGCGCATGGTAGATGAACAAAGGGATATGAAAATTCCCACGGAGCTGATTCCGAAATGCCCAAAATGTGGGAAGCCGCTGACGATGAATCTGCGTTCAGATGATAAATTTGTGGAGGACAAGGGCTGGCATTTGGCAGCGGAGAGGTACGAGAATTTTCTGCGGACACGGAAAAATATGCGGATTTTGTTTTTGGAGCTTGGAGTCGGCTATAACACACCTGTGATTATTAAATATCCGTTCTGGCAAATGACCGCAAAAAATTCACAGGCTGTCTATGCCTGTGTCAATTACGGAGAAGCAGTGTGTCCGAAAGAAATTGAGCAGCAGTCAATTTGTATCGACGGGGATATCGGAACAGTACTTTCCGATTTGAAGTGATGCAATGCATGATATATGGAATCCGTAGCACGGTTGTATGAAATGCAGCGAAGGTTGCCAACATTAATATATATATTTTCTTGACCGGGAGTGAAACGGTGCTGATATATACCGCACAAAGTCAGGCTTTAAATCAAAGACAAATTTCTTTTATTTATAAAATTATTAATTATATCGAACAAAATGGATATATGGAAAATATGACGGACTTACAAAAACCACCCTTTAACAAACCAGTATTATTTATTAAATTGTTTGACACAAAAATAAGAGCGTTTTTGATGTAGAGCTTTTATGGAATTAAGGAAAATGCAGTGGATATTATTGTATAAATCGGCAGAAATATAGTAAAAAAAGTAAAAATCTTTAATATTTATAAATAAAACTGAGAAATATACTGTCACACATGGAAAAATGTGCTATAATAAGGCATATATTCAAAAGGCAAGGAGTTTTTTGAATAGGATAAAAAATGAAAAGGAGAATCTAGAATGAGAAGAAAAGCAACGGTCAGCATAGCCGCAGCGGTGGTTATGATTATGACGGCTAACAATTCTGTTTTAGCGAATTGGGAGCAGCAAAATGGCACATGGAATTATAAAGAAAATGGCCAGAATGTTACAAATGAATGGAAACAGATCGATGGAAAGTGGTATTTTTTTGACAAGACAGGAGAAATGCGCTCAGGTTGGCTGGAAAAGGACGGAAAATGGTATTATCTGGATTCCGCCAATGGAGATATGAAGGAGGGCTGGGTACAAGACGGAGAAAAGTGGTATTATTTAAATAATGCGACAGGAGAAATGCAGTCCGGCTGGTTGGAGAAAGATGGAAAATGGTATTATTTAGATTCTGCCAACGGAGATATGAAAGAAGGCTGGGTGAAGGATGACAAGAATTGGTATTATTTAAATAATGGAACGGGAGAAATGGCAACAGGCTGGGCAAAAACTGGTGATAACTGGTACTTTTTAGATAATTCTGGGTGTATGCAGACCGGTATTATCGAGGTAAATGGAAAGATATATGCTTTGGATGAGGCAAACGGAAATATGCGTACAGGAACAGTGAATGGCTATACTTTCTCTGCCACAGGAGAAGCCGTAGGTGATAAAATTCCGATACCAACAAAGGCGTATAGTGCAAGCGGAGAAAAACAGGCAGATCTTTCTGCTACCGTAAAAGAACAGATACAGCAGATGCAGAGAGAAGAAGTGCGTAATAATTACAGCAGTTCTAGTTCGGATTCAAGTGATGACTCGGATGATGATTCAGATGATGATTCCAATAATAGTTCAAACGGAGGAAATTCTGGAAGTACGACTGTAACAGAAGTAAAGATTCAGGAAATTACAGTGCCAAAAAGCGGAATGGTTGATGTTGTATTATCACAGGCTGTAAAATTAGAGAGTTCTAATTTTTATATTAGCTGTCCGGCTGGAAAAGATATGACCATTTTAAAAGTGGAAACAGAAGAAGGAAGCGGAGCAAATAAGGTATATCATATTACTACATCATATTTTAATGATAATACTTATAATATGGAAATTACATTGCCAAATGGGAAAAAGGTAGAGAAAACATTTGTAACAAGTTTGGCAGCTCCAGAGATAAAGGAGATAGAAACAAAGAGAACAGATAAAAATACGGCAGATATTTCATTTATATCAGATAGTGCAGGTATGCTTTATTATATGGCAGTTCCGACAAGCGTATCTAGGGCAGCGATAGGAGAGCAAGTGCCGCAGACTGGAAAAGATGTACAGGAAAAAGGTGTTTCCATGCAGATGGCTCAGCAGGGGCTGCAAAATTTGACAATAAAAGATTTAAAGGAAAATCAGGCATATACCATTTATCTGGCAACAGCACAGGGAGAAGGAGAAGATGCTGTGCTTCGGGGTTCGGCATTGATTTCGGCACAGCCAGCAGGTGGAGATTCTGGAGATAATGTTGGAGAAATAGAAATTGAAGAAGCAGATGCAGTTTCTGACAGCAAGATAAAAATTGTATTTAATAAACCGACACAAGAAACATTGACATTAGAAAATATTGATGTGAAATGTAGCAATGGAGAGATTCGAATTGGAGGAATTCAGACAGAAGATAATCAAACCTATTATATCCCTATGCAGCAGAATTGGTTTATGAATAGTAAGACGGGTTATACTGTATATGTAACATTGCCAGATGGCAGTAAGTTAGAGAAAAAGTTTTACACCGATTTTGATTATCCAAATATAAATGAAATAACAGTAAAAAGAATTGCAGAGGATAGAATTGAAGTAACGTTCCGCTCGGATGAGGGAGGCGAATTCTACTATGGAACAACCGAAAATCCAGATACAGAAGAATTGCCGACTGCAGACGAAATTGTACAGAATGGTCAAAAAGCAAATTTAGCTGGCGGTATGAATCAAATGGAGATAGAGATAAAGAAAGAGGATAAGTTATTTTATCTTGTTCCAGTGGATTTAAAGGGAAATCGTCCTCCAAGATATCCAGAGAGAGCTGTTATTCCAGAAGAAGTAGAAGAAGAAACACCAGAGCCAGAGAGAGTGACGGAAATTGAAAGCATTACATATTCTACAGATAGTAAAGGGTATCATATACTTAAAGTAACATTAATTAAGAATGATTTTGATTGGTATGAAGTAGAAAAAGAGGATATGGCAGTTTATCCTTTAGATGGGCAGATGTTAGCAACACAGCCTAGAGTTACCATACGTGAAGGTTCTTATGATGGAACCAATATTTTTAGTCTTTACTATAATATCACATTTCCTAGTGGCAGATATAAATTAAGTTTTCCATATGGTGGTGTGGATTATGAAAAAGAATTTGAGATTAAGTAAATAGCAAATATCGGACGCCGAAAGCCAAATGGAATTCTATTCCGAGCCCGCTTGCGCTTAGCATTTCCTCGTAGCGGACACATAAGGTGCTAAAATACAGCACCTAAGTGCCGACGGGAAATGATGACCCTGCATAGAACACCATTTGGCTTTCGGCTGTGTATTTCCATCAGAAAATAGAGTGAAAAAACTTGCTGCAAGTATTATCAAAAAAAATAACACGACTTTCCGGCAGGTAGGAATAGCTGAAATCGGAAGGAGAGTCTATGAAGGGTCATCATTTCCCGTCGGTACTTAGACACGGTATTGCTGTGTTTTCGTGTCTTATGTGTCCGCTATGAAAATTAGGAAATGCTAAGCGAGAGCGGACTCGGAATAGACCCTCTTTCCGATTTCAGCGTTCCCTCGTAAATCCAATTTTGAAAACCGCAGTTTTTTGCAGACTGATAAACAGGTTTTAAAATTTCTTCTAATATCTGAGAAAAACTTAAAAAATCTTGATCTTTTTGATAAAGTTTTATACGTATAGCAGGATCATTTAAATGTTCTTTTGCACATTTTTCAAATTCGTTATGTATGGTATCGGATTTCCATATCATCTGATAGGAGCAATACTCTAACTTGGCAAATGAAGGAAAATAGGTATTCCAGTCCGGCAGATGATTGCTTTTACTGCTGTTGATACTTCGTGTGGTAGGATGCAGATTCCAAAATTCATCATGGGCTACATAAGACCATGGAATAAAATGATCGATAGAAATATCTTTTTCTGATAGCGGAATATCTCCATATATTTCATGGATAGGCTGAAGCGTTAAGAAAGATTTCCAATATTTTTTCACTTTTTCTAGTTTTCGTTCTTGTGGCGGATATAATTTATCTGCAATTCCCGGTACACTTGGATTTCGCTTTTGCAAATATAGAATCATATGATAGCGAAGCCAGCCCTTGATGATTTCCTGATTTTGATGAATATAGTCAAACCATTCCGGCGAAAATCGAATCGTGGTCTGCATACCGTTTAATGTTTCAAAATAATACATCAGCCGATGTTCCTGATTAATTTTAGAAATCAATGTACTTTCTGTTGTATCCCATTCTTTTCCTTTTATTTTATCTAAAAATGGAGCTTGAATTCGATAGGGAACATGTTTTGTCAAAGACCTTTTTCGTTTTAGAACTTCCTTATCTTTACAGTTTTTCAAATAGTCCAGAATCTTGTCTTTTTTTTCAGAAGATTTTAACTGAGAAATCTGCTGCAAATAATGTACCAGACTTTCTAAAGTATCTCTCGGTCCTAGATTTAGATGATACTCGATTACCATGTACCATGCATCTGCAATCATTTCATCAATTAATTCTTCATAGGTAATATACTGTTTTCCCTCTAATACTTTGGTAACAATTGCCTGAAACCAAAAGAATTTGTAGCACTCGCTTGTATTGTCAAAAATTCGGCTTAAATATGATATTTCCAGGTTATCAGAATATGGTAATTGCATAAAATACCTCTCATTTTTTCAGTAAGAAATGTGTTTAAAGTTTTTGGTTTTCGTGTAATTATTAATGAAATCATAACATAAAAAAACTGTTTTTTCAAACGATATAATAATAAACTTTAATTAGGATTTTGGAATTTAAGAGGACGCTAGATTCGAAAACAATAGACAGCCTGCTGTTCCGCTCTCCAAAAAGCAAGAAGTTCTAAGACTTTTGCCTTTTCCTTTCTCCAACCAGACAGACCGGGGTGCAATTCGCCCTCACTGCAGCCGAAACGAAGTTGGTGTAAGGGGAGATTTTACCAACCACAAGACAGCCTCTTTTTTATTACACGGGCTAAACACACCCCTTTTTTTTCACACCCTGCATGGAAGCAGGATGTGAAA
>CAJUGZ010000119.1 GCA_910585855.1 uncultured Lachnospiraceae bacterium
TTACAGCAAGTCATAATCCACCGGAATATAATGGTTATAAGGTATATTGGGAAGACGGCGCACAGATTACACCTCCTCATGACAGTGGCATTATGGCAGAAGTAAAGGCAGTAACCGACTATAATACAGTAAAGACTATGGATAAAGAAGCGGCAAAGGCAGCAGGGCTTTATGAAGTAATTGGTGCAGCGATAGATGACGCTTATATTGCGGAGTTAAAGAAGCAGGTTCGCCATTTAGATTGTATTGAAAAAGTACAAAAAGAAATTAAGATTGTTTATACTCCGCTTCATGGTACGGGAAATCTTCCGGCAAGACGGATTTTAAAGGAATTAGGTTTTGAAAATGTCTATGTTGTACCAGAACAGGAACTGCCGGACGGAGAATTTCCTACCGTTAGTTATCCGAACCCGGAAGCAGCAGAAGCATTTGAACTGGCATTAAAGTTAGCAAAGGAAAAGGATGCTGATTTGGTACTTGCAACCGATCCAGATGCCGATCGTCTGGGTGTCTATGTAAAAGATACAAAGAGCGGCGAATATATTACATTAACTGGAAATATGTCAGGCTGTCTGCTTGCTGACTATGAAATCAGTCAAATAAAAGAACTTCAGGGACTGCCGGAGAACGGAGCTTTAATTAAGACGATTGTTACTACTAATATGGCAGATGCGATTGCAAGATATTATGGCGTGAAATTAATTGAAGTGTTAACAGGATTTAAGTTTATCGGACAGCAGATTTTAGGTTTTGAAAACAGCGGCAAAGGAACATATTTATTTGGGTTTGAAGAAAGTTATGGCTGCTTAATCGGAACACATGCCAGAGATAAAGATGCGATTGTTGCTACAATGGCACTTTGTGAAGCGGCTGCTTATTATAAGACAAAGAATATGACTTTGTGGGATGCGATGATTGCTATGTATGATCGCTATGGTTACTATAAGGATGATGTCAAATCTATTACATTAAAGGGAATCGAAGGGCTTCAAAAGATTCAGGATATTATGAATACTCTGCGTGAAAATACCCCTGCAGAAGTTGGCGGATATAAGGTATTGTCGGCAAGAGATTATAAAAAAGATGTAATCCGTAATATGGAAACCGGTGAAACGACAGTTACAGGTCTGCCGAATTCAAATGTATTGTATTATGATTTGGAAGACGATGCATGGCTGTGTGTCAGACCGTCCGGAACAGAGCCAAAGGTGAAGTTCTACTATGGAATTAAAGGAACTTCATTAGAAAATGCGAATGAAAAGTCAGCAGCACTTGGAAAAGAAGTTTTAGATATGATTAATAAGATGCTGTAAAAAGATGACGCAAAAAGACGGCTTCTGGTTTCTATAAAAGGAAACCGGAAGCCATTTTTATACACACGGGCATCCAGAGGAAATATGTCAGCAGAGGCTGACGGATGTTCGGCGTGCGAGGGGAAAGGTTTTTCCCTTACTCGATTAAGGAGATTTAAATGGAACAGATAGAATTAGAATATATATGGAAGGATAGAAAGCGTACTTTATTTGGGCTTCCGCTTTCTTTTACCGTTTATCGTCTGACAAAAGACAGATTTTTTACACAGAGCGGGATATTGAATTTAAAGGAAGAAGAGGTGCGGCTTTATCGGATTATGGATATTACTTTAAAGCGAAGTTTGGGACAGCGTATTTTTAATTTGGGTACAATCCATTGCTGTTCTTCTGATAAAACATCACCGGAATTTGATATTCAGTCTATTAAAAATCCGGTACAGGTAAAAGAGATGCTGTCACATATGGTAGAGGAAGAAAGAGAGAAAAAGAAGATATCTGGACGAGAAGTAATGGGAGCTTTTGCTGGAGAAGATGAGGAGGATAATTAAAACAAATTTTTTGTTGAGAACAATAGATAAAAAATAGGGAGATTTTGGTTATGAAAGAGGGAAGAGAGTCATTGGTATTTACAAATGAGAAGTGTATTGGGTGCAATAAATGTATTAGTACCTGCAGTTGTATGGGAGCTTGTATTTCTCATGAAATTGACGGACAAAATCGGATTGATGTGGATGGAGATCGCTGTGTGGCTTGCGGTGCTTGTTTTGATGTATGTGAACATGGAGCGAGAGAATATGGCGATGATACCAAATTATTTTTTGAAGCTCTTGCAAGAGGAGAGAAGATATCGTTATTAGTAGCACCAGCTTTTAAAGCAAATTATCCAAAAGAATATGAATCGGTGCTGGGTGGATTGAAAAAATTAGGCGTGAATCGAATTATCAGTGTATCATTTGGAGCAGATATTACTACATGGGGTTATCTTAACTATATTCAAAAAAATCAGTTTTATGGTGGTATTTCGCAGCCCTGTCCTGCGGTAGTCGGTTATATTGAACGCTATGCACCGGAACTTCTGCCGAAATTATTTCCGGTTCAGAGTCCGATGATGTGTGCAGCAATTTATGCCAGAAAAGAAATGGGAATTCAGGATAAGTTTGCATTTATCAGTCCTTGCATTGCAAAAAAAATGGAAATGGAAGAGCCACAGAATCAGGGAATGATTCAGTATAATGTAACTTTTGAACATTTGATGAAGTATGTAAGGGAACATCATATCTCTGGCAGTCTTTGTTCCGATGAAGCAGAGTATGGATTGGGATCGATTTATCCTACACCCGGTGGGTTAAAAGAAAATGTTTATTGGTTTTTAGGAGAAAGTGTTTTTATTCGTCAGATTGAAGGAGAAAAGCATCTTTATGAATATCTTGAAGAGAATAAGGAAAAGATTGCAAAGGGAAGAACGCCGTATTTATTTATTGATGCGTTAAATTGTGCGGATGGCTGTCTTTGCGGGACAGCGACCGATCCGGAATTGGCAAAGACAGATAATGCATTATACCAGCTTTTAAAGATTAGGGAAGCTTCAAAAAAGAATAATCTGCGGAGTGCATGGTCAAAGAGAATGACGCCAAAGCAGCGGCTGCGGAGTTTAAATCGGCAGTTTTCTAAATTAAATCTAAAGGATTATTTAAGAACCTATCAGGATTTGTCTAAAAAGTGCAGTTATAAGATTCCTTCTGAATGGGAATTAAAAGAAATTTTTGATAGTATGAAGAAGAAAACACAAGAAGAACAGCATATTAATTGTTCTTGCTGTGGGTATGATACTTGTGTGGAGATGGCTACAGCAATTTATAATGGTTTTAATAAAAAAGAGAACTGTATTTATTATATGAAGCGAGAGGTAGAGATTGAGCGGGAACATGCGCTTGCGCTTGCAAAAGAGATTGAATTAGAGAAGAATGAAGAGAAGAAGCGTCAGGAAGAAATTATTCAGACAGTAAATGAGATTAATCAACAGTTTGTAACATTGCACCAGGCAGTGGATGATATGGCTACCGGAAATGGAAGCAATGCACAGGAAAGTTCTGAAATATCAGCAGATATGCATCAAATCTCAAGATTTTGTGATGGATTAAATGATGCAATGAAAGAGATTCATGAATTACTTTCGGAACTTTCTCAAAATAATGCAGCTGTGGTTTCGATTGCTTCTCAGACTAATTTATTGGCATTAAATGCCAGTATTGAAGCGGCACGGGCTGGTGAGGCAGGACGTGGGTTTGCTGTTGTAGCAAATGAAATCAATCATTTGGCTTCTAATTCTCGGGATACAGCAACTCGAAGCAATAAAAGTCAGGAACGAATTTTTGATTCGATTGGGGAGATTTTAAAAGATATCATGCAGTTAATGGAAACGATTGGAGGAATTAATACTCGAATTGAAAATTTGGCAGCAGCTACCGAACAGATTGCTGCTTCAGCAGATCTTATTTTAGCTACTGCCGGGATGGTCAAAGAACGATTGGCAAAATTGGTGGATGAACATGAAATGGTTAGAAATGAATAAGAGGACATAATGGATAGAGAATGGAAAAGATTCGCTTGAGATAGACTTTAGAGAAGTTTAAGTTTGTCTTGGGCGGATTTTTTAAATTTGGTTGTGTACATTTATTAAGAAATAAATCAAAAAATAAGTTTATTCGATAATTTAGTAAAAAAAGAAAAATAATTTCAATTTATAGAATAAAAAAAATAAAAAAAGTGTGTCGATAGTACTAAATTTTCAAAATAAAATTCCGATATATAGGGTAACAAAAGGAAATAGTTGGGAAATAGAAAGAGCAAAAGGAGGGAATAATATGTTGAACCGGATTTCAAGTATACGCTCGATTGAACGAGTAAATCGAATTAATCGAACAAATAAACAGATGTCGCAGCAGGGATCTTTTTATCGGGCAAGGGAAGAACAGGAAGTTCAATTTTCGGAAGCGATGAAAGAGGCTTGTAAACATAATGGAGATTCTCTTTCAAGGTCAATGGAGAATAAGATAAATTTTTATGGAAGTGATGCACAGGCAGTTTATTATACAATGGCAATGAGCAGAAGTTTTAAAGCGTGAACGTTAGTATAAAAATAGGAAATGAAGTGTAAAGTGTTAGATTTTTTGTATAACAGATTGGAGAAAAGCTGATATGGGAGAACAGTAGACCAGCCGGATAAGGGAAGAGTTATCTGGCTGGATTTATTTTGGCTGGGGGACGCAGAAAGCGGAAGGAAGGTCTATTCCGAGCCCGCTTTCGCTTAGCATTTCTTATTTTCATAGCGGACACATAAGACGTTAAAATACAGCAACACAACGTCTAAGTGCCGACGGGAAATGATGACCCTGCATAGACTTTCCTTCCGCTTTCTGTTGTTTCTCTTGGTCGGAAAATGGCATTGTTTGGAACTGGTCAGAGTTTAGGGGATTGGCATAGATGCAACATAGTGATACATCATAATAAAGTGACAGGCACTTCCCCCCATTACAAACAGATGAAAAATTTCGTGTGAACCGAAGTTTTTGTGTTTGGAGTTAAAAAGGGGCAGTTTTAAGGCATAGATAATTCCTCCTATTGTATAGATGATTCCTCCGATTAATAATAGAGCAAAGGCTTTGGGAGGAAGTGCATTGATGATTTGGGTAAATGCTAAGACGCATACCCAGCCCATAGAGATATATAAGGCACTGGAAAACCACTTTGGACAGGTAATCCAAAAACATTTTAGGACAATGCCAAGCAATGCAATTCCCCATACAAGGAGGCATAGATGAAGCCCGATTTTTCCTCTTAAGACAATCAGACAGATCGGGGTATAGCTTCCGGCAATCAATATAAATATCATAAGATGATCCAGTTTTTTTAGGAAGCGGTTGACTGATTCGGAAATATCTAATGTATGATATAAGGTACTTGCAGCATAGAGTAAAATCATGCTGACGATAAAAATAGAAAGTGATATAAAATGGATGTTATCAGGTTCTTTTCCTGCTTTAATTAAAAGAGGAGTAGCTGCAAATATTGCTATTATCATACCTATAAAATGAGTAATGGCACTCCCCGGGTCTTTGATTTTTTTGTTCATACGATCACTCCTTACTGTTTTTAAATATTTATGTGATTATAAGTAGTTTTTAAAACTACGTTAAGTATATGGCTATATTACAACAGATATTCCTAAAAATCAATAGATAGATCAAAAATTTTTTATGAAAAGTGAAATTAGTAAGCGGACACTAAGACGCTAAAATATAGCGTTTAAGTGCCGACGGGAAATGATGACCCTGCATAGAACATCATTTGGTTTTCGGCTGTGTATTCCAGATTTATGTTGTAGTTTAGGAGATACTGGAAAATAAAACGTAAATATGCTAAGATATGAAATGTTGGGATGCAGAATAGTGGTAGAGATACACAGACAAAATTTGAAGGAAGGTCTGCGCAGGGTCATTATTTCCCGTCGGCACTTAGGCACGGTACTTTCGTGCCTTATGTGTCCGCTACGAGGAAATGCTAAGCGAGAGCGGGCTCGAAGTAGACCTTCCTTCAAATTTTGGCGTCCCTTCCGAGAAAACCAAAACTTTTGTTACAGGAAATTAGATCTATGGGTTAAGGATCAGATTGGGAAGCTTATTAATTTAAGAAAAAACAGGATGTGAGAGTGAGGGTATTTATGGAAGGACGATGCAGAGAGATTGAACGAAGCATTATTAAAACATATCGAAAATCAATTTGGAGAAAATTTGTAAAAGGAATACAGGAATATGATCTTTTACAGGAGCATGATAAAGTTGCGGTTTGTATTTCTGGCGGGAAAGATTCTATGCTGATGGCAAAGCTGTTTCAGGAACTGCAGCGGCATGGAAAGTTTGCATTTGAATTGGTTTTTTTAGTAATGGATCCGGGTTATCATCCTAGGAATCGAAAACAGATAGAGGATAATGCCAGATTGTTAGAGATTCCGATTCATATTTTTGAAACGGAGATTTTTGATTCAGTGGTTCATATTGAAGATAATCCTTGTTATCTGTGTGCCCGTATGAGGCGGGGGTATTTGTATAAAAATGCACAGGAGTTAGGATGTAATAAGATTGCATTAGGGCATCATTTTGATGATGTAATTGAAACAATTTTGATGGGTATGACTTATGGCGGGCAGATGCAGACAATGATGCCAAAACTGCACAGTACAAATTTTAAGGGAATGGAATTGATTCGTCCGATGTATTTGGTACGAGAGGAAGATATTATAAAGTGGGCAAATGCGAATCAACTGCATTTTATTCAGTGTGCCTGCCGTTTTACAGAGGCTTGTGCCTATGAGGATAAAGAAGGACTTTCCAAACGAAAGGAAACAAAGGAATTGATTCGGCAGCTTCACCAGATCAATCCAAATGTAGAGATGAATATTTTTCGAAGTGTAGAAAATGTAAATTTAAATACTTTAATTGCTTATAAGCAGGATGGAATAGTACACCATTTTTTGGATAATTATAACAGGATAGAGGAAAATAGTTGACTTTTATGCAGTGTTTATGTTACACTACCTTCTGTAGCGTTTTTTGTCCAAATAGTGATTTTTATTTTTATAAAAATAGAACGATACGCTCTTATCTTTTGATGAAAGAGCGTTTTTTTTGTGGTTAAGAAAATAATTAGGAGTAAGTAGGAAACCGATTAGAAAAGGAAGGCGGAAAGAAATGGAAACAGTTCGATTTGATGAGTTAAATATTGCAGAACCGATTTTACATGCAATTACAGATATGGGATTTGAAGAAGCAACACCGATTCAGGTAAAGGCGATTCCGATTGAGATGACAGGGGTAGATGTATTGGGGCAGGCACAGACCGGTACTGGCAAGACAGCGGCTTTTGCGATTCCGCTTTTACAAAAGATTAATCCAAAGGAAAAAAAACTTCAGTCTGTGGTACTTTGTCCAACCAGAGAGTTAGCAATTCAGGTAGCGGATGAAATTCGACATTTGGCAAAATATCTGCATGGAGTAAAGGTGCTTCCGATTTATGGAGGACAGGATATTGTAAAGCAGATTCGTTCTTTAAAGGCAGGAACACAGATTATGATTGGAACACCGGGACGGGTAATGGATCATATGCGGCGAAAGACAGTAAAGTTTGATCATATACATACTGTGATTTTGGATGAAGCGGATGAGATGCTGAATATGGGATTTCGGGAAGATATTGAAACAATTTTAAAAGATGTCCCAAAAGAACGGCAGACCATTTTATTTTCTGCTACTATGCCAAAACCGATTTTGGAAATAGCAGGAGAGTATCAAAGGGATGCACAGTTGATTAAGGTAGTGAAAAAGGAATTGACTGTAGCAAATATTGAACAATATTATTATGAAGTAAAACAAAAGAATAAGGATGAAGTGCTTTCAAGGCTGTTAGATATCTATAATCCAAAACTTTCGCTGGTTTTTTGTAATACAAAGAAAAAGGTAGACGAATTGGTGGAAGTGCTGCAAAATAGAGGATATTTTGCAGAAGGGCTGCATGGAGATTTAAAACAGTCCCAGCGGGATCGGGTAATGAATGGATTCCGCAATGGAAAGACAGAGATTTTGGTAGCTACGGATGTAGCAGCACGTGGGATAGACGTAGAGGATGTGGAAGCCGTATTTAATTATGATTTGCCGCAGGATGACGAATACTATGTGCATCGAATCGGACGAACTGGGCGAGCCGGACGAACCGGAATGGCATTTTCATTTGTTGTAGGAAAAGAGGCTTATAAGCTGCGGGATATTATGAAGTATTGTAAGACAAAGATTGTACTGCAAAGAGTTCCTTCTTTAAATGATGTGGTCAATACGAAGTATGATAAAATTATGGATCAGGTGCGAAATATGATTCAGGAGGAGGACTTGACTTTTGCAGTTGAAATGTTAGAAAAACGGCTGAATGAGGAGGATTTTACTGCACTGGATATGGCAGCAGCACTGTTTCAGATGGCACTTGGAACAGAGAATACGGAAGGGTATGATGCAATCGGAGAATATTCGGATTTTGGAGATACCGGAGCAGAGGAAGGGATGGTACGATTGTTTATCAACATTGGAAAAAAACAAAATGTCCGTCCGGGAGATATTCTTGGTGCAATTACAGGAGAAACTGGAATACCGGGCAGATTGGTTGGAACGATTGATATGTACGACCGTTATACTTTTGTAGAAGTACCCAGAGAACATGCAAAAGATGTACTGCAGGCAATGCAGAATGCAAAGATTAAAGGAAAATCAATTAATATTGAACCAGCAAACCGAAAGTAGGGATTTTATAAGTTTATTTTGCCGGAAATGATAATCAAGAGGGAAGTCTGCTTTTTTGTAGACTTCCCTCTTAATTTCATTTTTGGCGTTTACGTGAAAAGAAATAATTACTTTTTTCTTCTGCCGAATAAGCTTCTCTTTTTTTTAACAGGTTTTTCATAGGTAGGGAATTCACTGGTTACGGCTGTTTCCATACGTTCTTTCTGTACTGCACGGATCGTTTCGTCTAATTTTTTAAAGCGCAGTTCTTCTCGTTCCTCGTTTGTGCGCATAAGATAGTCCACTTGTTTTAAGACAGTATTACTGATGCGATCTTCAATATTTTGTTCTAGTTCCTGATTGTTTTGTTTTACTGCATTAGCAACAATTTCGGTAAGAATAACTTGAAACTGCTGCATTTTTTCTTTGCTGTTTGTATGGATAATAGGCGTGATTTCCGGTTCTTGAGAAGAAGAAGGGATTTCCTGCATAGAAAGGATGGCAGTAGAGGGGTCTTCTAGAAGATGTTCTTCTTCCATTACTTTATTGTTTAGCTCGTCCTTTCTTTTTAAAACGACATCTAAGATATTGTCATCTGCATCCTGTAAGTCAGGCAGAATCATTTTAATAGCTTTTAATTGGAAACCTTGTTCTTTTAAGTACTTCACATTCTTTAGAAGGTTAATATTTTTGTCGGTATAGTAACGATGTCCCATTTCATTGCGGGGAATTTCTAAACTAAGTTCATCTTCCCAGTATCGCAGTACATGTGCTTCTACTTCAACTTGTTTTGAAGCGTCTGAGATAATATATCGTTTTTCTGACATATGCCGCCTCCTTACTCTTCTGTTCTTCTACCGCCTGTCCCATTTGGTAAAGAGCAGAATATACTTCTTAACTCTATTTTAACATGAAAAGAATGGAATACAAGAAAAGCTAATCGTAAAAAAGCGACATTCTCTGACAATAGAAGTAGAAGCTTCATACGTTTAACTTGACTTATAAATCGAAGGGGACGCTGAAATTAAAAGGAAGGTCTATTCCGAGTCCGCTTGCGCTTAGCATTTCCTATTTTCTCATAGCGGACACTAAGATGCTAAAACACAGCAACACAGCGTCTAAGTGACAGGAAATGATGACTTTTCATAGACCTTCCTTCGATTTTGGCGTCCTTTCTGAGAAAGCTTACCTTTTGTTATGGGAAGTTTTATAAGGGAATTAGATTTGTGTACATAAAAAAGAAGCCATTCTATTAATTAATGATAGGAATGACTTAAATAAAAATGACTTCTTTTTTATGCACGCAAGCAGTCAGTAGACACTTCGTGTACGAGTAGGGGAAATCTCTTTTCCTGTTTGACTGCACACACCAGATGCAGACATACTGCCAGAGTGGAGTGTAGGCAGTGCATAAACAGAGGAGTATTTCCTTACTCCATTGTACAGAAACGTATAAGGAAGTTGGGATGTTGATAAAGTATACGTTTCATGTAGGGAGTAAAGAGAAAAATTTTCCTACTACTCGGTTGTTTTGGTAATGCGAATTAAAGTTCGATAGATCCTGTAGGACATGCTGCTGCGCAAGCACCACATTCGATACAAGAATCTGCATTGATTTCATACTTGCCATCTCCTTGAGAAATAGCACCAACCGGACATTCGCCTTCGCAAGAACCGCAAGATACACAACCATCGTTAATCTTATATGCCATTGTACAAATCCTCCTTCTTTTATAGTATACATCTTTAATTAGATATATAGGTATTCTAATACAAAATCGAAAAATATACAAGTAAAAAATAGTGGAAATGGAAGAATAATTTATAAATGGAGAAAGGGGTTGGAAAAATGGCAGAAAATCTGCTGTTTTTTGGGATTTTATCAAAAAGAGGGTTGCATATAAAAAGAGATTATGTTATAGTAAATGGCAATAAAACAAAACAGCAATGAGAAAAGCTACGATTCGAATACTCTTTCAGAGAGCCGGTGGATGGTGAGAACCGGTAAGAGCAGGGGTCTTTCCACTTTTTTAGCTGGCAGTGAAAGCTGCGGGGTAGTATCCTGTATCATACTATTTAAGAGGCTTAATGGATTTTTTAAGCAAATTGGGTGGCAACGCGGATTCCTTTCGTCCCATGTGATGACAACATGGAGAAAGGAATTTTTTTGTTGGGATTGACAGTTAGATGAAATCATTTTTGCTGTTTTGTTGTTTTGTATAGAAATGGAGGAAAGAATATGTTGGATTTGAAGTTTGTTCGAGAGAATCCTGAGATTGTAAAACAGAATATTAAAAATAAATTTCAGGATAAAAAACTGCCGCTTGTAGATGAGGTAATCGCTCTAGATGCAGAAAACCGTATGACACAAAAAGAGGCAGATGCCTTGAGAAATGAGAGGAATAAGTATTCAAAGCAGATTGGGGCATTGATGGGGCAGGGAAAGAAAGAGGAAGCAGAAGAGATGAAAAAGAAAGTAACTGCTGAATCAGAACGCTTGGCTGCATTGGAGGAGAAAGAAAATGATCTGCAGGAAAAGATTAAAAAGATTATGATGGTAATTCCAAATATTATCGATCCAAGTGTTCCAATTGGAAAAGATGACAGTGAAAATGTAGAGGTACAGAGATTTGGAGAGCCGGTTGTGCCGAAATTTGAAGTGCCTTATCATACAGAGATTATGGAAAAGCTTCATGGGATTGATTTGGACAGTGCCAGAAAGGTAGCGGGAAATGGATTCTATTATTTAATGGGGGATATTGCAAGACTGCACAGTGCAGTAATTGCCTATGCAAGAGATTTTATGATTGACAGAGGATTTACTTACTGTGTGCCTCCTTTTATGATTCGAAGTGATGTAGTGACAGGGGTAATGAGTTTTGACGAGATGGATGCGATGATGTATAAAATTGAAGGAGAAGATTTGTATCTGATTGGGACAAGTGAACATTCTATGATTGGAAAGTTTATTGATACCATTATTCCAGAGGAAAAGCTGCCTCAGACATTGACAAGTTATTCTCCTTGTTTTCGAAAGGAAAAGGGAGCACATGGGATTGAAGAGAGAGGAGTTTATCGGATTCATCAGTTTGAAAAGCAGGAAATGATTGTAGTGTGCAAACCAAAAGACAGTAAGATGTGGTTTGATAAATTGTGGCAGAATACGGTGGATTTATTCCGGTCATTGGATATTCCGGTTCGGACGTTGGAGTGCTGTTCTGGGGATTTGGCAGATTTAAAGGTGAAATCGGTAGATATTGAAGCTTGGTCTCCTCGGCAGAAGAAGTATTTTGAGGTGGGAAGCTGTTCGAATCTTGGAGATGCACAGGCACGAAGATTAAAGATACGAGTAGCTGGGGAAGATGGAAAGTATTTTGCTCATACTTTAAATAATACGGTAGTAGCACCTCCTAGGATGCTGATTGCATTTTTGGAGAATAATTTAAGAGAAGATGGTTCTGTTCAGATACCGGAAGTACTTCGAGGGTATATGGGGGGGAAAAGTGAGATAAAATAATTGTGTCTGGAGGGGATGGTTATCCTTTCACCGGACGCCAGAGGCGGTTTGCTCCTGTCCTTTGCCTGCTCCGCTCCAA
>CAJUGZ010000120.1 GCA_910585855.1 uncultured Lachnospiraceae bacterium
TTGGCTGCCATGCGAGCGAATTGCGCTCCGGTCTGTCCGGTTGGATGCATGGAAAGGCAGAAGTCTTAGAACTTCTTACTTTTTGGAAACGTGGAACAGCAGGCTGTCCACGGTTTTCGAATCTGGCGTCCTCCATCCAAAAAACTTATAAAAGCTAAAAATTTTTTCAAGCAGAGTACCCCAAAATCCCAAAAAAGATCTACCCCAAGCCCGGAATAGACCTTCCTTTCGCTTTCAGCGTCCTCCTCAAAACAATAAATGGTTTCAAAACTCCTGTATAATCTTCTGAGAAATCTCTTGTATCTTCTCGATTCTCCCAACATCTCCGTCCTCTTTAAACTGCAAAGCCAAATGATTAATCTCTGAAACCATCTCCTGCGTCCGAAGAAACTTTTCAATTAGATGCAGCTTTTCTTCATACCCAGCCAATATTTTATTGCACCGCCGAATCATATCATACACACCCTGCCGACTAATTCCATGCCCCTCGGCTACCTCACTAAGAGAATAATCATTCAACACAACTTCTTCATAAATACTCTTTTGATGCTCCGTCAAAAGCTCTCCATAAAAATCATATAAAAACGTCTGCTCTACAATCCTTTCCAAATCCTCTACCCCAATCTAACAAAACATCCCAACCAAAGCACTTTAACTATCCAACATACTCTATCTCATCTACCAACAAAATTTCAAAATTTCCAAAAACTTCGCTCCTCCGCTTAGCACACAGTCGAAAGCGAAGGGGACTCTATACAGAGTCATCATTTTCCATCGGCACTTAGACTCTGTGTTGCTGTGTTTTAGCGTCTTAGTGTCCGCTATGAAAGCAGGAAATGCTAAGCGAAAGCGGGCTCGGAATAGAACTCCCTTCGGCTTTCGGCGTCCCCCTCTACATATAAATTCCTTTTGGCTGCACCAGTTTCGGTCGATACCCTCCTTTATCCAGCGCCTCAACAATCTCTTCCTTATGCTCCACTCCAAAGGCTTCCATTGTAATCCGAAGTTCCACCGCCGCATTTCGATTGATGCTGACAAACTGATTATGTTCTAACTTAATAATATTTCCCTGCAGCTCAGCAATAATCTGTGAAACCTTTACCAATTCTCCCGGCTTATCAGGAAGCAGCACAGAAACTGTAAATACACGTCCTCTTTGTATCAGCCCATTCTGTACCACAGAAGACATCGTAATCACATCCATATTTCCCCCGCTTAAAATTGCTACAATTTTCTTTTTTTTCACGTCTAGCTGCTTTAGTGCCGCTACTGTAAGCAAACCAGAATTTTCCACAATCATCTTATGATTTTCCACCATATCCAAAAAAGTAACAATCAAATCCTCATCGGGTACAGTCAAAATTCCGTCCAAATTTTCCTGAATATAAGGAAAAATTTTACTTCCCGGTGTCTGCACTGCCGTTCCATCTGCAATCGTATTGACACTAGGAAGCGTCACTACTTCTCCTTTTTCCAGAGAAGCCTGCATACAAGCCGCCCCTTTTGGTTCTACTCCAATCACTTGAATCTTTGGATTTAACAATTTTGTCAAAGTAGAAACCCCGGTCGCCAATCCACCTCCTCCAATCGGTACTAAAATATAGTCCACCGTAGGAAGTTCCTTAAAAATCTCCATTGCAATCGTACCCTGCCCGGTTGCCACATCCAAATCATCAAAAGGATGAATAAAGGTAAGCCCCTGCTCCTCTGCCAGTTCCAGTGCATGAGCACATGCCTCATCATAGACATCCCCATAAAGAATTACCTCTGCTCCATATCCCTTTGTACGATTTACTTTAATCAAAGGCGTCGTTGTAGGCATTACAATCACTGCCCGACATCCATAAGCCTTTGCTGCATAGGCAACCCCCTGTGCATGATTTCCTGCCGAAGCAGTAATCAGCCCCTTTTCCTTCTCTTCCTCACTCAATGTACTAATCTTATAATATGCCCCTCTTAACTTATAAGCCCCGGTCATCTGCATATTTTCTGGCTTAAAATATACCTTATTTCCCGTCAGCTTAGAAAAATAATCACTGTACACCAGCTTTGTTTCCAGCGTTACCTGCTTTACAATCTCACTTGCTTCTTCAAATTTCTCCAATGTCATCATTTTACTTTACCCTTCCTTAATTCCCATTATCAAACAGTGCATTTACAAAATCATCTGCATGAAATTTCTGCAAATCATCAATCTTTTCTCCAACTCCAATATATTTTACAGGAATCCCATACTCTGACTGAATCGCAACCGCAATCCCTCCCTTTGCCGTCCCGTCCAGTTTCGTAAGAATAATCCCTGTAATATTCGCCGCTTCCTTAAACTGCTTTAACTGAGAAAGTGCATTTTGCCCGGTCGTCCCATCCAATACCACCAAAGTTTCCCGATAAGCATCAGGATACTCCCGATCAATCACACGATCAATCTTTTTTAACTCCTCCATCAAATTCTTTTTATTATGCAGCCTCCCTGCCGTATCACAAATCAGCACATCCGCATGTCTAGACTTCGCCGCCGCAACCGCATCAAATATAACCGCTGCGGGATCAGACCCCTCCTGCTGAGCAATCAAATCCACATTCGCCCGATGCGCCCACTCGGCAAGCTGCTCAATCGCCGCTGCCCGAAACGTATCCGCAGCCGCTACAATCACTTTCTTTCCTTCATCCTTAAGCTGTCCAGCAAGTTTTCCAACCGAAGTTGTCTTTCCCACACCATTTACCCCAATCACCAATACAATCGACTTGCGGTTCTCAAACTCATATGCATTTTCTCCCAAATCCATCTGCTCCTTTATACTGCTAATCAAAAACTCCTTACAGGCAGCAGGATCTTTTATCCGATTCTCCTTTACCTTCTCCTTTAATTTCTCCATAATCGCAGTCGTAGCATTAATTCCAATATCCCCCATAATCAAAGTTTCTTCCAGTTCCTCATAAAAATCATCATCAATACTAGAAAACCCTCGAAAAATAGAATCCACACCAGCTACAATATTATCCCTAGTCTTAGCCAGACCAGCCACAAGCCTTCCAAAAAACCCTTTCTTTTCACCCATTCTACCAGCCCCTTCTCTCATCCTTAATCTTCATTACACCAACTCACAAAATCTATCTGCTACTCAAAATATGGACAAAAATACCCATATCGAGAAATTGAAAGTTTTCACAAACATTTCTTACTGTTTCATTGTGTATGCTTTTGTATGAAATCACTCCAAATACTACTCACAAGTTCTTGTACACTCCACAGTCGTAAATTCCCGATTCAGCCATCGGTACATCCCTACAAATGCTTTATCATGCTATTTTGTAAGTTCTTGCATCTCTCAGATTCAAACTGGCATTGAAATCCCTGTCCGCATGATATCCACATGGACAACGATAGACTCTGTCAGAAAGTTTCAAATCTTTCTTGATGCATCCACACGCATGGCAAAGTCTACTGGATGGATACCACCGATCAACGATTCTTCGTTCGATTCCCAACTCTTTGCACTTTGCTTCCAATTTTCTCCTAAATTCATAAAATTTCTGGGAAGCAACTGCTTTGGAAAGATGGTGATTCTTCATCATACCCGATACATTTAAATCTTCTATTGTAATATAAGATGGCTTGGTTTTTACTATCTCATTCACACATTTATTAATGTAGTCGGTACGAATCTGATTCATTCTTTGATGAAGTTTCTGTACCTTTAAGACCTGTTTTTGGATATTTTGCCGAGTAGCTTCTCCTTTCTTTCGATTCCTGCGTTTCTTAAAGTCTTCATATTTCCTTGAAAGACAACGCTGTTCTCTTTTTAACTTCTTTTCTAATTTTTTAACGGTCTTGGTTCGATTGATATTTTTCTTTACCATACCATTACTTACAGTGGCAAACACTTTGATGCCCAAATCAATCCCTAATCCAAAACCGTGACATTTTGGTTTTTCTATATCTGGCATATCCACCAAGACCGACACATAATATCGACCTGCTTTACGAGAAACCGTACCGCTTTTGATCACATACCCTTGTTTGGAAACGGGCAGATAGCCCTTTTCTTTTAGCCTGACCCATCCAAGCGTGGGGATTTTGATACGATGTCTTTCACATGGGATCACCGTTTTTGCATCATTCTTGACAAAATACATCGTTCCATCCGACTGACTCTTTTTCTTGAATTTAGGAAATCCGCTTTGCTGTTGAAAAAATCGTTTCCATGCTTTTTCTGCGTTCATGATACTTTGTTTCACCGATTTTGAGCTGACCTCTTTTATCCATGTGTATTCTGGATTACTAGGGAGAAAGCAGTGATTCAACCATTTTGAAAAATCCATACCAGATAGGAATTTCTTTTGCTTTTCATAAAATTCTTTATTATGGGCAAGATAAAAGTTATAGACAAACCTGCATGTGCCAATAGTTTGATGGATCTTCTGCATCTGTTCTGGTGTTGGTTTGATTTCCGTCTTGAAACTCTTCCACAATTTCTATATCCTCCTCTGTTTTTCTCTTTCCTTCCTCCATACATGCCAAATCGTTTCCCTTCCAAAATGGTTTTAAAAATACAACCTCATTTTTCAAATCAACCATTTGGTTTCAGATCGAAACCCTTACAAAAATAACAACCTCTCTTCTATCCTTCTTGATTTATCATGAGTAATATTTCATGTGTTCACAGAGAAATCCTCCTCACTTTTATAAACACATTCTATCACATAGCAACCGATTTATCTATGTTTTTATTAACTTAAATATTCTCTCTCCAACCAAACTCAACTCTTCCACGCTATACTCCGAAAAAACCAGCCATCACTCCAATCAAAACTTTTTCACTCTAAAATACACAACCAAAAACTAAAAGAAAGCCTACACCAAACCACCAACTTTGTTATAATCTTTTCACTCTGGAATACACAGCCAAAAGCCAAAGGGAGGTCTATGCAGGGTTATCATTTCCCGTCGGCACTTAGGCACGGTACTTTCGTGCCTTATGTGTCCGCTATGAAAATAAGAAATGCTAAGTGAAAGCAGGCTCGGAATAGACCTCCCTTTGTCTTTCGGCGTCCTGCTTTCGGCATCCTGTCTGCCACAAAGAAATTTTAAGAGCGGTCAGCATCTTTGAAATCCACAGAGATCAATGTAGAAACCCCCTTCTCCTGCATCGTAATCCCATAAAGCCGATCCGCCGCCGCCATAGTCCCTTTCCGATGTGTAATCACAATAAACTGCGTGTACTCCGTAAGTTTATGCAGATATGCAGCATACCGCCCCACATTCGAATCATCCAAAGCTGCCTCAATCTCATCTAAAAGGCAAAAAGGAGACGGCTTTAAATTCTGTATAGCAAACAGCAGTGCAATCGCCGTCAAAGCCTTTTCCCCACCAGAAAGTTGCATCATATTTTGCAGTTTCTTTCCAGGAGGCTGTGAAATAATGTGAATTCCTGCCTCTAAAATATCCTCTCCTTCCACCAACGAAAGGGAACCCTTTCCACCGCCAAACAATTCCTGAAACACACGCTGAAACTCTTCCTGAATCTTTTGAAATTCTTCCAGAAACTGTGTCCGCATCCCGGTATCTAATTCTGCAATAATCCGAATCAATGTCTGTTCTGCCTCAACCAAATCCTGATGCTGTGCCTTTAAAAAGTGATATCGCTCTGATACTTCTTTAAAATCCTCAATCGCATTGACATTTACCGTTCCAAGATTTCGAATCTGCGTTTTTAAAAAAGCAATCTGACGTTTTCGCTCCGAAACTCCCAGATCCGACTCTCTAAAAAATTCGGCTGCTTCTGTCTGTGTCAATTCGTATTCATTCCAAATATAATCCACACTATGCATCAGTATTTCTTCCATCTTCTCTTTCTGGCTCTGCAGACGAAACTGTTCTTTCTCCAAAGCAGAAATCTGTTCCGCTAACTTCTCTCTCTTCTGCACACTGTCTTTTTGCTTTTCTGCCAGTTTTTCTGACTCCTGCTTTCTGCTCTCTAACCTTTCCTTCTGTAGTTGAATCTGCTTTTCTAGATCCGTTATCATCTGTCTAATCTGAACAATCTGTGCTTCTTTTTGCTGCATCGTCTGTACTGCCTGTTTTCTTTGTTCCGTCAAAGCATTCTGCTCTTCTGTCAGTTTTCCAATCTCTTTACTAATACGGTTCAAATTTTCCTTGACAAATACCTCCTTCTGCTGATCAGAAGAGTACTCCATACGAAACTGCTCTAAAAGACGTGCCTGTTCTCCCTCTTTTTGACGAAGTTCTTCTGCCTGCTGACCGCTCTTTTGAATTTCTTCTTCTAACCGGTTATTTTCCTGCTGATACCAGATTAACTGCTGATTCAGTGTTTCTAAATTTTCCCGAATTTCTGCCGTCTGCTGTTCGATTGCTTTACTTTCTTTACTATAAGATTGATACTCCTGTGCTTTTGCAGTTTTTTCCTCTTGAATACGGTTATAATCTATTTTTTCCGTATTCTGCAAAATATAATTCTCTTGAAGCATCTGTTGAGTTCTCTCCTGCGCTTCTTTATTCCGGCTGTCTGCTGCAAGTCCCTCTCGAATCGCCTGTCGTACTCCTTCCAAACTTCGATCAATCGCCGTTTCTTTCTCTTCCAGCTCCTCAATTTCTCTCCTTCTGCTCAATAAATTGCTGCTGTTTTTAAATGCACCTCCTGTTATCGATCCGCCTGCACTAAAAAGCTCTCCCTCCAATGTCACAATCCGAAGAGTATACTGATACTTTTTTGCAAGTGCAAGTGCATGATCCATCTGATCGACAACAAGAACTCTTCCTAATAACTGTTTTGCTATCTTTTGACAGCCCTCTTGTGCTTCTACCAAATCACTGGCAGTTCCAATTACTCCCAGCTCTTGAAATACAAAAGGATCAAAAGATGTCTTCTGTATCCGAATTCCGTCAAGCGGCAGAAAAGTAGCTCGTCCAAACTGATTTTCTTTTAAATAAATAATCAGTTCCTTTGCCGTCTGCTCTTTATCTGTAACCACATTTTGAATACTGCCGCCAAGTGCAATCTCTATCGCCGTTTCATAGCGTTTTTCTGTTTTAATAATATCCGCCACTACACCGATAATTCCGCTCTTTTTATTTTTTAGGTCCATAATCCGCCGAATACTGTTTCCGTATCCATCATAGCGTTCTGTTAAATTTTTTAATGATTCCAAACGGGAATGTACCATATGAAATTCTTGCTGCAGCCGATTTTTTTTCTGTTCTAACTCTGCCACTTGTTCCCTTTGCTGCTTGACTTTTTGCAGATAATCAGCATTTTTCTCTTCCAATTCAGCAATCATTTGATTTCTTTGATCCAATTTTTCCTGACAAGCGGCTTCTTTTTGCTCCCAAACCGCCTCTTGGCTTTTTAACTGCAGTATTTTGCTGTTTAACTCTGCTTTTCGGATCTGGATCTGTTCTAACATCGTTTCATAACGCTGTATTTTCGTCTTTACAGTTGCCTTTTCATTTAAAAGAAAAATCACACGATTGCGGCTTTCCTCTGCCTGACAGAGATGTTCTTCTATCTGTTTTGTCAAATTGTCCTGTTGTGCTTTTGCCTTTTGCTGCTTTTTTTCCGCCTCAGACAATAACTGATCCAACTTCGCTTTTTCCTCTGTATAATTCTCTTTTTCCTGTCTATGCTCTTTTAATTCCTTTGCAATCTGCTCCACTCGAAGCGTTGTGCTTTTATCCTGCACCTGTGTACTGCGAATCTGTTCCTGCAGCAGGCGAATCTCACCCTCTGCCTTTTCTGCTTCCATCTGCCGATTCGAAATTTGGGTCTGCTCCTGTTCTGCTACTTGTTTCTTTTTTTGCAGTTCCCGTTCTAACTCTTCATATTCTATTCGGCTTTTCTCCTGCTTCTGCTTTGAATCCTTCCATTCTTCCTCTGCAATAGCAAATTTCTTTTCTAATTCCTCTGTCTGCTGCCGCAGACTTTTGCTCTCCTGCAAAAAAACATTGATTTCCTGCAGTTTTAATTCCTCTTTTAAATGCAGATACTCTCTTGCTGTTTCTGCCTGTTTTTCCAAAGGTCCTACCTGCTTTTCCAACTCAGATAAAATATCCTGTACCCGAATCAAATTTTGCTTCTCTGCATCCAGCTTGCGCCGTGCCTCTGTCTTACGCCGCTTAAACTTTACAATTCCCGCTGCCTCATCAAAAAGTTCTCTGCGTTCCTCCGGTTTTCCGCTTAAAATCCGCTCTATCTGCCCTTGACCGATAATCGAATACCCCTCTTTCCCGATTCCGGTATCATAAAATAATTCATTGACATCCCGCAGACGGCAAACCGTTCCATTGATCTGATATTCACTCTCTCCAGATCGATACACCCTTCTAGAAACTGTTACCGTATCATAGGAAACCGCAAGTTTATGATCCGAATTATCAATCGTCAGTGCCACATAGGCAGACCCAAGCGGCTTTCGATTCTCTGTACCAGAAAAAATCACATCCTCCATCTTTGCCCCACGAAGCTGCTTGGCACTCTGTTCTCCAAGCACCCAGCGAACCGCATCTGCAACATTACTCTTTCCACTTCCGTTTGGTCCTACAATACCAGTAATTCCATTGTGAAATTCAAATAAAATCCGATTGGCAAACGACTTAAACCCTTGTACTTCAATACTTTTTAAATACATCCTGATTCACGCTCCATCAGTATCGCATGATACGCTGCTTCCATTTCAGCAGCCTTTTTTGTCCTGCCAGAACCGCTTCCGATAATGCGATCCCCTAAAACGGCATCTACCTCATAATGCTTATTATGATCAGGACCTTCTTCTTTTGTCAGCCGATAGGTCAATCCCTCTTTTGATTTCCTCTGCACGATCTCTTGCAGGATAGTCTTGCTATCATAAAAGAGCTGCTTATGTTCAATATCCGTTAAAATAAATCTATGGATAAACTCTTTTGCACTAGCAAACCCACCATCGATATAAATTGCTCCAATCAAAGCTTCCATGGCGTCTGAAGTCACAGAAGCACGTCCTCTTCCGCCTCCGTTCTCTTCTCCGTTTCCAAGCAGTAAATACTCTCCTAAATCTAGTTCCTTTGCACAAAGCGCCAATGTAGGCTCACAGACAATACTGGCACGAAACCTTGTCAGTTCTCCTTCCGGTTTTTTCGGATACCGCTGATAAAGCGTTTCACTTACCGTAAGTTCCAATACAGCATCTCCTAAAAACTCCAGCCGTTCATTACACTCTAATCGCTCCTGTCTATGTTCATTTAAATAAGAACTATGTGTCATTGCTCTTTTCAAAAGTCCCTTATCCCGAAAAATATATCCTGCCTTCTTCTCTAATATAGATAAATCTTTCCACATCCTCTCCACCTCCTCTCCTGCTTTCCTCAAACCAAATAGAAAAGATTCCCTCCCAATTACACTTACGGGAATAAAGACAGTTCTATAACACACCTTTGCATTATAGAACTGTCCCAATCCCTCCAAATAATCTTTACCGCAACCCATATCCAACTATTAATTTACTGCATTTTTAATCTGCTCTACTGCATCTCCAACCGATTCAATCTGTTCTGCTACCTCAGTAGGAATTTCAATATCAAATTCTTCTTCAATCCCCATAATAATCTGATAAACATCCAAAGAATCTGCCCCCAAATCATCAATAAACTTGGAATCCATTGTAATTTCATCCTTATCACAATTTAATACTTCCTGAATAATGTCCTGCAACTTTTCAAATTCCATAACTATACATCCTTTCTAAGTTTCGCTTTATAAATTTAAACCTTTTCTTGCACAAGGTTCTTTTTGATTTTTTCGTTTATCTGCTGCTCCTTAAAAGTAATACATTGGATAATCGAATTTTTTACTTCTTTTGCTTTTGCACTTCCATGCGTCTTAACTACCAGCCCTTTTAACCCCAGCAAAGGCGCTCCGCCATACTCACTGGCATCAAAAGATTTCAGCGTTTTCTTTACCGCCGGTTTTACAAGAAGTGCGCCTATCTTCGAACGCATCGTACTCATCAGCCCCTGCATTAACATAGCCTGAAATACACTTCCCACTCCTTCATACAATTTTAAAATAACATTTCCCACAAAGGCTTCACATACAATAACATCTGCATATCCATTCGGAATCTCTCGTGCTTCAATACTTCCAATAAAATTAATATCGGAACAGTTCTTTAAAAGCGGAAACGTATCTTTTACTAATGCATTTCCTTTTTCTTCTTCTGCTCCAATATTCACAATTGCAACCGTTGGATTTTTTTTGCCGATTACATGTTCCATATAAATAGAACCCATCTTTGCAAACTGAACCAAATGAGATGGTCTGGCATCTACATTTGCCCCGCAGTCAATCAGCAAAGATACCCCTTTGGAAGTCGGAATCAGCGGTGCAAGAGGCGAACGCTCCACTCCTTTTATTCTGCCAACCAATAACTGACCGCCTACTAAAATTGCTCCAGAACTGCCTGCCGACACAAACGCATCTGCTTCTCCATTTTTAACCATATTCATGGCAACTACAATTGATGAATCTTTTTTCTTTCGAATTGCCATTACCGGGGGTTCTTCTGTTGCAATCACTTCCGATGCATGTACCACCTGTATCCTCCCTCTCGGATAAGTATATTTTGCTAATTCTGCTTCAATCTTATCCGAAATTCCAACCAAAATGACTTCAATCCTATCCCGTTCAGATACAGCTTCCACCACTCCCCGCACAATTTCTGCCGGTGCATGATCACCGCCCATAGCATCTACCGCAACCTTTACTTTCTCTGCCATGTACTCTTCCTCCACACAGTTCCTCTTACCTAAACCTATAATACTAAATACATTTTCCCATGTCAACAGAAAAAAGAAAAATAAAGACCTCCCACCCAACGTGAAAGGTCTTTTAGTTTGCTGACTGCTTAGTCAACCGAAATAATTTCCTTCTTATTGTATGAGCCACAAGCCTTACAAACTCTATGAGGCATCATTAATTCTCCGCATTTGCTGCATTTAATTAAATTTGGAACACTCATTTTCCAATTTGCTCTCCGGCTATCTCTTCTGGCCTTTGAAGATTTATTCTTTGGACAAATAGACATGCTTTCCACCTCCTTATTTTACAAATAATTACTACATTATCTGTTTGCATTTTGAAAGATATCACGGATTTTTGCCATTCGTGGATCCAACTCCGTGGTATCACAGTTACAAGTCACCTGGTTGAGATTTGCTCCACATCTATTACAGAGCCCTTTACAGTCTTCTCTGCAAAGAACTTTCATAGGTAAGTTTATCAGTACCTCACCATAGACAAAGCGTTCTACATCTAAGTTGTTTCCACTTATAAAATTGATTTCGTCAAGAGCCTCTATTCTCTGCTGATCCGTTTTGTCCATATCAAATTCCCTAGAAACATCAATTCGAATCTCCTGCAGCACTGGTTCTAAACAGCGATCACAGCGCATCTGCAACGTCAAATCAATTTCTGTTTCCAATCGAATTTTCTTTTTGCCTAAATTGGTAAACTCCATTTGAAGCGGCTTTTTCTGTACAATCTTATAATTCCCACCTTTTGCTTGATACCAGTTCGGCTGATAATCCGCTTCTATGGACATCACTTTTCCTTCACTTTGAATTAACTCCGATAAATTAATTTGCATTTGCTCTCCTTTTTTTGGATCACACCCGCACACTCGTATTATTATAACTACTGGTGTGATAATTGTCAATATAAAATAAAAATATCTTTCATTCGGCTTTTGGAGAGGGAGGACGCCAGATTGGAAAAATGGTAAACCGCCTGCTGTTCCACGTTTCCAAAAAGTAAGAAGTTCTAAGACTTCTGCGGTTTCATGCATCCAGCCGGACAGACCAGAGCGCAATTCGCCCTCATGGCTGCCAGAACGAAATAGAGCTCCTAAATGATGCCACCTATCATAAAACAATCCCGTTTCGATACGCCGGGCTAAACACGCTCCTTTTTTTTCACACACTGCATGAAAGCAGTATGTGAAAAAAATCTTAGGTTGTTCAGCAAAAGTCAGAACTTCTAACTTTTTTCCAAAGTCACTGCAAGCGGTTTACCATTTTCCAATCTGGCTGTTTCTTGACACCGGAACAAAAAAGAATTTCATTCCTTCTGCCATAATCCAACCAACAGCGAGAGGCGGTTTGCTCCTTTCCTTTGCCGGCGACTTCGGAGAACGGTTAGAAAGTCTGGCTTCTGTGGAAACACCTAGAATTTT